>JAVHRE010000408.1:0-9957 GCA_036171495.1 Bacteroidales bacterium | reverse complement strand
GCATGCCCTATTGATACTTCAAGCAAATTAGGAATATTGTTTGCAAAATATTTTAAATTAATTAAACTTAAATCGTGCCCGGCATTTATTCCCAAACCAATTTTGTTTGCAAAATTCGCAGCAATAACAAATGGCTTTATTGCGTTTTCTTTATTCAATAAATAATTTGCAGCGTAGGGTTCGGTATAAAGTTCTATCCTGTCGGTATTTGTGAATTTTGCATATTCTATGTTTTGTAAATTAGGAGCAACAAAAATTGAAGTTCTTATGCCATTATTTTTAAATTCTGAAATTATTTCAGTTAAAAATTCTTTATTTTTTTTAGTGTCCCAGCCCGAATTTGATGTAATGGCATCGTGAGCATCGGGCACTAAAGTTACCTGAATTGGTTTTACTTCAACCACCATTTTAATAAATTCTTTGCTCGGATAACCTTCAATATTTAATTCAGTTTTAATGTTTTTTTTTAATAAATATACATCGCTAATTCTTATGTGACGCTCATCAGGGCGAGGATGAACAGTTATTCCCTGAGCTCCAAATTTTTCGCAATCTAAAGCAACTTTTAGCACATCGGGGTTATTTCCGCCTCTTGCATTTCGTAGTGTTGCAATTTTATTTATATTTACGCTCAATCTTGCCATGGTTTTTTTTGGCAAAGTTATTTATAAACGTTATTAAAATATTATGAATGCAAAATTTTTAATTTCCGATATAGTGCCAGCTTTAAAAACCTCTGACACAGGCGTTCAGGCATTAAACTGGATGGAAATATTCAGAATATCACACTTGCCGATTGTTAATAACAAAGAGTTTTTGGGATTAATTTCCGATTCGGATATTTACGACTTAAATATGCCCGATGAGCCAATTGGCAACCATAAACTTTCATTATTTAGTCCATTTGTTACCGAAGAACAGCATATTTACGAAGTAATTGAGTTAGTTGCACAACACAAACTTACCGTTATACCAGTACTTAACAATAAGAAAGAATATCTGGGACTAATTACATTACACGATTTGTTACAAGGCTTTGCAAAGCTTACAGCTGTTGATAAACATGGTGCAATAATTATTTTAGAGTTAAATGTTAATGATTATTCGTTATCTGAAATTTCACAAATTGTTGAAAGTGAAAATTCTAAAATTTTAAGTTTGTATGTCTCTGATTCCGAAAATTCAATGAAAATTAACGTAACAATTAAACTTAATACTAATGACGCATCGCGCATTTTGCAATCTTTTTACAGATATAATTATATTGTAAAATCTTCGTATATGGAAAATAATGATTTAAGCAACTTGTATCAAAATCGTTTCGATGAATTTATGCGATACTTGAATATTTAAACGATGCGTTTTTTAATATTACTTTTTTTGCCGTTATTTACTTTTTCGCAGAGTTATAAAATTTGCAAAATAGCTCTTGCAGGAAATAAGAAAACTCATCCCAAAATAATTCTTCGCGAACTGCCTTTTAAAGAAGGAGATTCACTTAATTCTAAGAATATCTCCGAGCAATTAAAAATTGCTAAAGAAAATATTCTAAACACATCACTTTTTAATTTTGCCGATGTTGATACTTTTGGCACAACAACCAACACAATCAGCATATCTATTAAAGTTGTTGAAAGATGGTATTTATGGCCCATTCCAATTTTTGAGCAAGCTGCAACAAACTTTAATACATGGCTTTACGAAAGAGATTTTGATAAAATTAATTATGGGTTTTATTTAACTCAGGCAAATGTCAGAGGCAGAAATGAACTTTTACGGCTTGTTGTTCGCAGAGGTTTTCGCGAACAATATGGCATTGCATATTCTATTCCGGGAATTGGTAAAAAACAAAAATTAGGCGTCGAGGTTAAGTCTTTATATTACAGACAAAGAAAACTTGCATATTCTACTTTCGATAACAAACCAATAGATTTTTATACAGATAAATATAACTATCAGAATTCATCTGCTTCAATAAGTTTTACTTATCGTCCGGAAATTTATAATAAACATAATTTTGAAGTTGCTTATAATAACCACGCAATTACCGACACTTTATATAAAGCGAATCCACTATTTTTATGGAATAATTTAAAAAATATACAGTATTTGTTTTTATCATATACTTTTACACGCGATAAACGTAATTCAAATTATTATCCATTAACAGGATACTTCGCTTCTGTAACATTATCTAAAACTGGGTTAGGAATTTTTAAAAATGAAATAAATTTTTATACAGCTAATATTAAAACAAGCAAATATTTTCAGCTTTTAAATCGCCTGTTTTACTCAACCGCTGCTCAAGCGGAATATTCCAATTTGAAAAATTATTCTTACCTCTTTTCGCATGCTTTCGGTTATAGTAATTTTACAAAGGGTATGGAATTGTATGTAATTGATGGAAACGGTTTTGGACTTTGGAATAATTCGTTCAGATATCAAATAATTAAACCACACACATGGAATATTCGAAAAATAAAAGCCGAAAAATTTACCAAATTTCATTTTGCTTTTTACACAAGTTTGAACATTGATGCAGGTTATGTAGTAAATAATTTAAATATAAATATGCCGCACTCTAATGAATTTCTGTACGGATATGGTGTTGGAATTGATTTTGTTACATATTACGATATTGTAATACGATTTGAATATTCAATTAACAAATTTGGAGAAAAAGGTATATTTTTGCATTTTAATGCCCCTTTTTAAATTTATTAAAAATGATAAAAAAAATAGCACTCTTTGGCAACAAAATTAAATCCGAATTTTTTGAATATTTTTTAATCTTATGTAATAAATTAATTGACGAAAAAGTAGAAATATTAATTTATAAACCTTTTTTAGAAAATATAAATGTTCAGTTTTCTAAATTGCTTAATGTAAATGGCACTTATACTAACTTTTACGACTTAAATCCAGACATTGATTTAATGATTTGTGTTGGTGGCGATGGAACATTCCTTGAAGCTGTAACTATTGTTAGAACACTTAACATACCAATTATTGGAATAAACAGCGGACGTTTAGGTTTTTTAACAAATATCTCTAAAAATGAAATAGAATCTTCAATAAACTCAATTTTTGCAGGAAATTACACGATTGAAACTCGTAATTTATTAGAACTAACAAGCTCATCACCTTTATTTCCCGATTTTAATTTCGCCCTTAACGATATCACCATTCATAAGCTCGATACTTCATCTATGATAGAAATTAACGCATCACTTAATGGAAATTTTTTAAATTGTTATCGTGCCGATGGATTAATTATTTCTACTGCAACAGGTTCAACTGCATACTCGTTAAGTGTTGGCGGTCCAATTTTATTGCCCGATGCTAATGGATTTGTTATTAGCCCTATAGCACCTCATAACCTAAATGCACGTCCTATGGTAATTCCAGATAGCTATGCAATTACACTTACTATTCAAAGTCGTACCGAAAATTGCCTTATATCGCTCGACCATCGTTCAATTGCCATAGATTCATCAGCCGAATTGATTATTAAAAAATCTAATTTTTCAATTAAAATTATTCAGTGCCATAATAATAATTTTTTTTCAACCTTACGACATAAATTAATGTGGGGTGCCGACGCCAGAAATTAAAGAAATACATGCTTTTATGTGATTTATTTTGCAATATGTTTGTTAAATAATCATATTTATATTTGTATTGAAATATATTTTTCATAATTTTGAAGTTTTAAAATTATTACTTTGAGGTAAGAATGAGAATTTTATTAATTATTTTTGTGTCTGTAATTTTTTGTAGTTCAGTTTATTCACAAGCGTCGTCAAGATGGAAACGTATGCGTTACGAAGTTTTCTTTGGCTTAGGTGCTACTAACTTTTTAGGTGAATTAGGCGGAGCCAACCAAGTTGGTACAAACTTTTTACGCGACCTTGAATTCTCTATGACTCGTCCAATGGGTAGTCTTGGTTTAAGATACAGAATTTCAGAAGTGTTTTCAAATAAAACAATGCTCAGTTATGGCGTCGTTCGTGGTGATGATAAATTAACAACAGAACCTTATCGTTCATATAGAAATTTGAATTTTAAATCTCCAATCGTTGAATTTTCAACCCAATTCGAGTATTCATTAATTCGCGAAAAACAAGGACATCGTTATAATTTAAGAAGAGTTAGAGGTATAAAAGGTTTTAAAACAAATACTTACTTCTTTTTGGGTGTTGGAGGATTTTATTATAATCCTAAAGGAAAATATACTGATGGCAAATGGTATTCGCTTCAACCGCTTGGTACTGAGGGTGAGGGCTTAGTTCCTACCCGAAAAAAATATTCGCGTTTTAGTGTTTGTATCCCTTACGGAATTGGGTTCAAATATGCTTTGAATCGTCGTTGGAGTATTGGATTAGAGTTTGGTACCCGCAAAACTTTTACCGATTATATTGACGATGTAAGCACTACATATTTCGACAATACCATGATTAGAGAATCGAAAGGTGGTGATGTTGCTGCTTATTTAGCCGACCCTTCAAATGGAAATAACCCAGGTTGGACTGCTGCTTATCAGCAACGTGGTAATGCAAATAATAAAGATGCTTATATGTTTATGATTATAAATTTAAGTGTAAAGCTTTATACAACAAGGCAAGGAATGCCAAAATTTAGATAATAATGAGAAAAATATTTTTATTTGTGTTAGTCCTAATTACTGTAATTCCAATAATTACTAATGCCCAACGATGGAAACGCACAAGGTACGAGTTGGTTGGTGGTATTGGACCTTCAATGTTTTTTGGCGATTTAGGTGGAGCAAATAAAAACGGTACTCATTTTATGGGCGACCTTGATTTTAAATCAACCCGTTATCATATAGATTTGGGTGTACGATATAAAATTAAAGAAAAAATGGCGTTAAAACTTAACCTGATTTATGGACGTTTACACGGAAGCGATATTTATACCGAATCTCCTGGTCGCTCTGCCAGAAATGTTACTTTTTCTTCGGGAATTTTTGAACCAAGTTTACAGTTTGAGTACTCAATTTTAAAGGAGAGATTAGGAACTCGTTATACATTTCAAAATCTTAAACGCTTTAAATTTACTTATGTTAATACTTATGTGTTTTTGGGTTTTGGAGGAATATTATTTAATCCTAAATTAACACATAATGCTTCTTCAAATAAAAATCAGCCATATCATCGTTTTAATATGGTTTTTCCAATTGGAGTAGGTTTTAAATACGCAATGAACAGAAGAGTTACATTAGGTTTAGAGTTCGGACAACGCTATACCACAACCGATTACCTCGATGGATTTTCCGATAAATATTCAAAAGCACGCGATTCATACTCTTTTATCACAATTAACGTTACTTATAAATTAAAGACCGCTCGAAGCGGTTTGCCAAAATTCTAAATTATTTTAGAAATATTATGATAGTCAAGCGAACATTAATGATTTGTGTTTTGTTCGGTTCAGTTTTTACTGCAACTGCACAAAAAAACTTTGACCTTGGGCTATTTGGCGGAACTTCTTATTATTTGGGCGACTTAAATGCTTCACAGCAATTTTATCATGCTCATATTGCTTATGGAGCATTAATGCGATATAACTTAAATTCCCGATGGGCATTAAGAGCAAGTTTATATGGTGGTGGTCTTTCGGGTAGCGATTTAGGTTCTAAATACAAGTATCAGAATTATAGAAAATTTTCATTTTATACCCAAGTTGTAGAATTAACCGGACAAATTGAATTAAATTTTTTACCTTATAAAATTGGCGATAAAAAATATAAATATACGCCTTATGTTAATATTGGTGGTACTTTTTTTATAGCTCCTTATGCTATTCAACCTTTCCAACCAGCTATCCCTTTTGGAGTGGGTTTTAAATATAATTTATTACCCCGTATGGGAATAGGTTTGGAATGGTCTTTCAGAAAAACATTTACCGATGGCATTGACAAAGTTGTTGGGGATAAAAATTTACCTACAACTTCGGTAGAGAATAGTTATTTGTTTAACAAACAAACCGGATATTTTCATCAGCGGGACTGGTACTCGTTTTGCGGATTGTTTATTACATATCAATTTCAGTCATCTGGTGTTGATTGTAACGCATATCATTAAATGAATTATAAAGAACTCATAGATTTAAAAAAACTGCCCCAACATATTGCTATTATTATGGATGGAAATGGTAGATGGGCTAAGAAAAAAGGCGGTATTCGTATTTTTGGACACCAGAACGGCGTTAAAGCTGTAAATGACGTTGTTGAAGCATCTGCCGAAATAGGAATTAAATTTTTAACACTTTACGCATTTTCTACAGAGAATTGGAATCGCCCCAAAGTTGAAGTTGATGCACTTATGGGTTTGTTGATTTCAACAATTCATAAAGAACTTAATACTTTAACAAAAAACAATATCAGACTTCTTGCAATTGGTAACATTTCACAATTACCAAATAATGTTAGAAATGAATTACAGAAAACTATTGTTCTTACATCAAAAAATACCGGATTAACTTTAGTTTTAGCTCTAAGTTATAGTTCAAGATGGGAAATTAATGATGCTGTTAAAAAAATTGCAAATGATGTAAAAAACAATATCCTAAATACAGAGGATATTGATGAAAACACCTTTAAAAAATATCTTTCAACTAATCAAATTCCCGACCCTGAATTATTAATTCGCACAAGCGGCGAGTATAGAATAAGTAATTTTCTGCTTTATCAATTGGCATATACCGAATTATATTTTACCGATACATTATGGCCCGATTTTACTAAAGAAGATTTTTACAAAGCAATTAACAGTTTCCAAAATAGAGAAAGACGATTTGGGTTAACTGGCGAACAGATTAAACAAAAAAACAGCATTAAAAATGATTAAGCATTTAACTTATATAATTTTTTTTATTAGTTTATTCTTTACAAATAAAACTACTTTTGGACAAGTTGTAACATCTGATAGTGTTAATATTGATTATACAACGCCTAAAACATTTGCATTAGGTGGGGTAACAATTAGCGGACTTAAATACTTAGATGAAAGTATTTTGCTAAATATTACCGGGCTTCAGGTTGGTGATACTATTACAGTACCTGGCGAAAAGATAACAAATGCAGTAAAAAAATTATGGGACCAAGGGCTATTTTCTGAAATAAAAATCAGCGTTTCTAAAATTCTAAATAAAACGGTGTTTTTAGAAATATATTTACAAGAAAAACCACGACTAAGTAAATTCTCTTTTAACGGAATTTCTAAAGGAGACGCCGATGATTTACGCGAAAAAATAAAACTCGTAAAAGGCAATCAGGTTACAGATAACACAATACTTAATGCAAAAAATATTATTAGAGCATTTTATATAGATAAGGGATTTTACAATGTAGAAATTAACATAAAGCAGAAAGACGATACAACAATTACCAATAATGTAGTTTTATTTATTGACATTGTTAAAAATGATAGAGTTAAAGTTAGTAACATACAATTAATAGGTAGCGACATTGCTAAAGAGAAAAAATTAGCCAATAACGAAAACACATCACTTGAAAAAAATAAAATATTATTTTTTAAAACTTCAGGCAACGTACATTTACGTTCGGCTATGAAAGATACTAAAATAAAACATTGGTACAGGGTTTTTAAAACGTCACGTTTTATCGAAGAAAAATATAAAGACGACAAGAAAAAAATTATAGACAAACTTAACGAACATGGTTACAGAGATGCTGTTATTACAAAAGATTCTGTTTTTTCTACAGGTAAAAAAACTTTAGGAGTAAAAATTTGGCTCGAACATGGAACTAAGTATTATTTTAGAAACATTACTTGGGTTGGTAACACTAAGTACAACTCAGATACATTAACTCAATTTTTAGGAATAAAACGTGGTGATATATACGACCAATCATTGCTCGACCAACGTTTATTTGTTGACCAAAACAGCTTAAGTTCGCTTTATCTTGATAATGGTTATTTGTTTTTTTCAATTACTCCTGTAGAAACTCAAATTATTAATGATTCTATTGATTTAGAAATGAGAGTTTACGAAGGAAAACAAGCTACCATTAATAGAATTACTATATCGGGTAACACTAAAACAAAGGAACATGTAATACGTCGCGAAATTTATACTAAACCCGGCGAGTTGTTTAGTCGTGCCGATATTATTCGTACTCAACGTGAATTAGCTACTTTAGGTTATTTCGACCCCGAAAAAATGGACGTTAAACCTACTCCTAATCCCACCGATGGTACTGTTGATATTGAGTATATTGTTGAAGAAAAACCATCTGACCAAATTGAGCTTTCGGGAGGTTGGGGAGCAAAAATGCTTGTTGGTACGCTTGGAGTTACATTCAATAATTTTAGTTTAAAAAATTTCTTCAAAAAAGAAGCATGGCAACCTTTACCTTCGGGCGATGGACAACAATTAAGCGTTAGAGTTCAAACTAACGGAATATATTATCAGTCGTATTCGGCATCTTTTGTTGAACCTTGGTTAGGTGGAAAAAAACCTCATTCCCTTTCATTATCTACATATTATAATGTTCAGTCAAATGGTTTAACTGGTGCCGAAAGACAAGCAATGGACATCTTCGGTGTTGCAACCGGATTAGGCAGACGTTTAAAATGGCCCGATGACTATTTTTCATTGTACAATGAACTTAGCTATCAAAACTATATTCTTAAAAATTACAGTCAGGGAGGTTTATTTGCTTTTTCCAATGGAAATTCCCGTAATATTAGTTTTAAAACAACTTTTGAACGCAATTCTATTGACCAACCAGTATATCCAAGAAAAGGTTCTACAGTGTCATTATCATTACAGTTAACACCTCCGTATTCTTTATTAAGCGGGAGAGATTATACAACTATGACTCCTCAAGAGAAATATAAATGGATTGAATATCATAAATGGACAATTAGTTCAAATTATATCACAAAATTGGTAGGAGATTTGGTACTAAGTACAAAAATTGATTTTGGAATTTTAGGAATTTATAACTCAAAATATGGAGCTTCACCTTTTGAAGGATATAATATGGGCGGCAGCGGTTTAGTAACATATAATTTATACGGTAAAGAAACAATAGCACTTAGAGGATATGGAGATGGTTCGTTAACACCACTATTGGGCGGAAATATTTACAATAAATTTTCTTTTGAAATGCGTTATCCCCTATCATTAAACCCCAATGCAACATTATATCTTCTTACTTTTGCCGAAGGAGGTAATTGTTGGACTAAATTTGAAGAATATAAACCTTTCGATATTAAACGTTCGGCAGGAGTTGGAATTAGAATTTTTTTGCCAATGTTTGGTAAATTAGGCGTTGACTGGGGTTATGGTTTCGACGAAGCTGTTACTCCAGGCGAAAACCATAGTCAGTTTCATTTTATTATTGGACAAAGTTTTTAATATTAACTAAATAAAATATGTCAATTATGAAAAAGTTGCTTTTAATTATTATGGTAAGCACATTAGGAATATATGCTTCCATAGCGCAGTCGCAAAAATTAGGTTATGTTGATACAGATTATATTTTAAAAAATATACCATCGTATCAAGCAGCACAAGCCCAACTCGATAAAATATCGGTTGATTGGCAAAAAGAAATTGAAGGTATTTATACTCAAATTGATAAGATGTATAAAGACTTTCAAGCCGAAAAAGTTTTACTTACCGATGAAATGCGAACAAAACGCGAAAATGATATAGTTGCAAAAGAAAAAGATGCAAAAGACCTTCAAAAAAAGTATTTTGGTAAAGAAGGTGAACTTTACAAAAAACGCCAGGAACTTGTAAAACCAATTCAGGACGAAATATTTAATGCAGTTAAAGATATTGCAAGCGAAGGCAATTTTGCTATTATTTTTGATACAGCCGGAAGTTTAAATATGCTTTATACCGACCCAAAACTTGATAAAAGTGACGAAGTATTAAAAAAGTTGGGTTATAAAAAATAAT
>JAVHRE010000407.1:4571-9976 GCA_036171495.1 Bacteroidales bacterium | reverse complement strand
TTTTTTTATTTTAGACCTTAAGGTTTTGGAAACCTTAAGGTCTGATTATTTATTTGCGTTTTTTTTATTCGATAATTATGTGCTGGATTCAAGTTATTAAAACAGTTTTTAAATTTATTTAACATAAAATCCGATTTTAAGTTAATATTTTATCTAACTGAAAATAAGAATCATAAATGTGATTAGTATTTAACTTGATTTTATAATTATTTCGCATAGATAAAAATTAAATTAATTTTACGAAATAAAAATAATCAAAATTCTAATGTTTGTACTTTTTTGGAAAGAAATAGGAAGTTTTTTTTCGTCAATAACAGGTTACATTGTAATTATTGTTTTTCTGTTGATTAACAGCATGTTTATGTGGATTTTTCCTGGCGAATTTAATATAATTGACAGTGGTTATGCAAATCTCGATTCTCTTTTTATTATTTCACCATGGGTATTTCTTTTTCTTGTACCTGCTGTAACCATGCGTTTGTTTAGCGACGAAAAGAAAAGCGGCACAATGGAGCTTTTGCTCACCCGTCCATTATCAGATTTTACAATTGTTTTTGCGAAATTCTTAACAGGTTTATTTTTAGTGTTATTTTCACTTTTACCAACTGCAATTTATTATTTTACTGTTTATTACTTGGGTAATCCGGTTGGGAATTTAGATTCGGGCGGAATACTTGGTTCATATATAGGATTATTTTTTCTGGCAGGAATTTATGTTTCAATAGGTTTATTAGCATCATCATTAACAGAAAATCAAATAGTTGCATTTATTATTTCAATGATTCTATGTTTTATTTTCTATTTTGGTTTCGATTCTATTTCAGTGCTGCCAATTGTTAAAAACTTTGCCTCATTAATTGTAAATATCGGAATAAACGAGCATTATAGGTCAATAAGTCGAGGGGTTGTTGATTCCAGAGATATAATGTATTTTGTCAGCATTATAGCAATATTTCTGTTTTTGTCTAAAACTGTTTTAACTAGTAGAAAATGGAAATAAAAGAAAAGAAACAAAACCGTAAATCATTTAAAAAACGTACAATCGTTGATTTGGCAATGATTATTGCCATAATAATATTTATTAATTATATATCATCATATTTCTTTTTTCGTTTGGATTTAACAACCGAAAATCGTTACACATTAGCTCCTACAACTGTAAAATTACTTAAAGACCTTAAAGATGTTGTTTATGTTAAAGTATATTTAGATGGCGATTTGCCTGTTGGTTTTAAGCGTTTGCAGAAGAGTGTAAAAGAAATGTTAGATGAATTTAGAGTGTATGGTGGCGAAAACATTCAATATGAATTTATTAATCCATCTGAAAATTCGAATAAAAACGAACGTAACAATCTGTACCGACAGCTGTATCAAAAAGGATTAACACCAACAAATTTGCAGGAAAAAGATAATGAAGGAACACAATCGCAAAAAGTTATTTTTCCGGGTGCCTTGGTTTCTTACAAAAACACTGAAGCACCGGTAGATTTTTTGAAATCAAACATGAATCAAAGTCCCGAGCAAAATCTTAATGGTTCAGTTGAAGAAATCGAGTTTCAATTAATTTCTGCAATATTAAAATTAAAAAGAGAGTTTGGGCAAAAAATTGCTTTTATATATGGGCATGGCGAACTCGAAAGTTCCGATGTAGAAGATATATCAAATTCTTTATCTGAATATTATACTGTTGAAAGGGTAAAAATTAATGGCAAATTAAATAGCATAAGCGAACGCGTTGAAGATTCTCTTGGTGATAGAATACACAACAAATACGATTTAATTGTAATAGCAAAACCCGATTCATTCTTCAAAGAGCAAGACAAATTTATTATTGACCAGTATATAATGCTTGGTGGTAAAGTGGTATGGCTTTTAGGTGCAACAAATGCTGAAATTGACAGTTTAGCATATAATAGCAGCATTTTAGCAACTTTAAAAGAAACAAATTTAAACGACCAGTTATTTCATTATGGAGTAAGAGTTAATCCAAATCTTGTTCAGGATATTCAGTGTGCATTAATTCCTGTAAATACTGCCATTGCTGGAGCTCAACCACAGTTTTCTCCCGAACCCTGGATATATTTTCCTCTGCTTCAACCTCAAATTAATCATCCTATTGGGCGTAATGTTAATCTTGTAAAAGCTCAATTTGCAAGTAGTATTGATTTTGTTGGCGAAGCTCAAAATATAAAAAAAACTGTACTTCTTTCAACTTCACAATATTCGAGGATTGTAAATGCTCCTGTACGAATTGGACTTGAATTAATTAGAGAAAAACGCGAACCTGCAAATTTTGGGAAATCATATTTACCAATTGCTGTTATGCTTGAAGGAAAATTTTCGAGTGTTTTTAAAAATCGTTTAACATCTGAAATTTCCGAAAGTCCGAAAATATCTTTTAAATCTGAAAGTATTCCTACTAAAATGGTAGTAATTAGTGATGGCAATTTAATTCGTAATAATGTGCAAAAACTCGGTTTTAAAACTAAAGCATTACCACTTGGTTACGACAGATATACCGGCGAAACATTTGGCAATAAAGATTTTTCGTTAAATGTAATTAACTATATGTTAGACAATACGGGATTTATGAATTTGCGTTCCCGCGAAATAAAATTACGATTATTAGATAAATCAAAAATTGAAAATAACATAACTCTTTGGCAAATTGTTAATACTTTAATTCCAATTATTGTTATTTTAGTTCTTGGTACAATTATCTCAATTTACAGAAAACGTAAATACACAAAAAATTTAACAAATGAAAAGTAAAATAACGCTTATAATATTTATTGTACTGCTTGCAATATCTGCAGTAATTTATTTCACAAATAATTCAGGAACAATTAAAAAAGAACTTCGCGATTTTACCGTAAAAGATACTTCATCTGTTACAAAAATATTTTTAGCAGATAAAGCAAATAACAAGGTTACATTAACCCGCGAAAAAGGACATTGGAAAGTCAATAACAAATATTACGCACGTCCCGATGCTATAAATATTTTACTTCAAACAATTGCTACTGTTGATGTAAAATCGCCAGTATCAAAGTCATCATTAAAAAATGTTATTAAGCGATTAGCTACAAAATCAACCAAAGTAGAAATATACAAAGGCGAAGAATTAACTAAAGTTTATTATGTTGGCGAAGCAACTCCCGACCAATCCGGAACTTATTTTGTTTTAGAAAACTCTTCAGTCCCCTTTATTAATCAAATACCCGGTTTTACCGGATATTTATCAATTAGATATTTTACCGATGAGATTTTGTGGCGCGATAATTCCATTTTTTTGTATTCTTTTCAGGATATAAATTCTGTCTCAGTTAATTTAAAAGCCAAACCTGCTCAAGCATTTACAGTTTTTAATGATGGCAATAATACTTTTAGATTACAAGATGTTAATAAAAAAGAAATTACAGGTTTTGAACCACTTACCGTTAAGGAATTTATTGCAAGATTTAAAAAAGTAAAGTGTGAATCGTACCTTGATGAATTTTTTCCAAAAAAACGATTAGATTCGTTGCTTAATATTCAGCCAATTGCAACGATATTAATTACGAATAAAAAAGGTGAGTTAAACTCAATTAAGCTGTATAACAGACCTAATATAGGAGAGAGCCATGACGACAATGGTAATTTACTGCCTTTTAACCCCGAAGCTATGTATGGAATTTTGCAAGATAATAAACAAGTTGTTTCGTGTCAGTATTTTGTGTTCGACCAATTAATGAAAGATATTTCATATTTCTTTAAAAAACGTTCACAAAAAAACGCCAACTAAAGTGTATGTCTGTAATGTCAACTTAATATTTGATTTTAGATTTCGAATTTATCAATCACAAATCATAAATCTAAAATTTTCACAAACACTATTTATCAATCAAATAAATAAGTAAAGCATAAGATGCACTGCCAAGTTGAAGTTCTCTGCTATTTACTTTATCAAAACTATCGTTTGCTGAATGGTGATAATCGAAATATCTTTGCGAATCGGGAATAATATCAAATAAGGGAACTCCTATGCTTTTTAAAGGGCTAATATCCACTCCCGAATATCCTTTTACAAACTGAAAAATTCCGTAATTCTGAAATAAATAGCTCCATTCAAGCACTTTGTTATAAACTGTGTCCGAAGCGTTTATCGAAATTCCTAAAGGAGTTGCTCCACCAGCATCCGATTCTAATGCGGCAATATGTTTCTCATTATTTTTAATCGCAATTTCTAAATATTTTTTTGCACCACGCTGGTTCATCTCTTCGTCCATAAACATAACAATACGAATAGTATGTTTAGGTTTTATCCCCAAATCTTTAAAAAGTTTCAGAACTTCCATTGAGTGAATTATTCCTGTACCATCATCATAAGCACCGGGAGCTATATCCCAACAGTCAATATGCCCGCCAACTATAATATATTCGTTAGGAAATTCGGAACCTTTAATTTCGGCAACAACATTACACGAATTTTCTTCGGGTAACATTTTGCAGTTTGATTTTAAAAACAATGTTAAATTATTGTCTTTTTTTAATTGTTCGCTTAATTTATTAGCGTGAAATGTGCTAATGCAAAATGCAGGAATTTTTACAAAATTTGTGTCGTATCGCATAATGCCTGTATGTGGAAAAGTGTCGGTAGCAAGTGTTAATGAACGAACAATTACAGCAACAGCCCCATATTTTGCAGCTTCTGAAGCACCTCTTGAACGCTGATTAACAGCACCACCATAAGCAGGAAAAGTATTGTAAAATTTTGGGTCCATTGCTCTATTAAAAAAAACAATTTTACCTTTAATGTTTTCGATGCCAAGTTTTTTTAGTTCATCAAAATCTTTAACTTCTATTACTTGTGCAGTTGTTCCGTTTGTGCTTGTTCCAATTGAGCCTCCTAACGCACAAACATTTATTTTGCTTTTCCCAAATGTTTTTGAATTGATAGAACCAATTTCTTTTTCGCCTCTATCCCAATGCATTACTTTTAAGTTTTGACGAAAAACTGTATCGGCACCCAATTCTTTTAATGTTTTTTCTGACCAATTAACAGCATCCGAAACCGCTTTTGTGCCACATAATCTATAAGGATATTTTGTAACAAGCTGCTCTAAATTTTGTATAGCCCAATCGTCAGTTAATGCTTTCGAAAATAGCGAAACAGCCATTACTGAATCACTAATATTGGTTTGAGAAAATGTGTAAATTGAATTAGCAATTAAGAACGCAACTAAAGTTATTTTTTTCATGTGTTTATTTTTTATAACTATTTTATAATTAATATTCCATTTTTTTGAATGAAAGAGATTGAAGTAGATTGAAAGGATTGGGTGAATTAGATTGATAAGATTGAATAGATTGATATGATTGAGTGGATTGAACGAGATTATTAAAATCTTTTCAATCTTATTTTC
>JAVHRE010000407.1:0-4471 GCA_036171495.1 Bacteroidales bacterium | reverse complement strand
TCAATCTTTTCAATCTTGTTTTCTCAATCTTTTCAATCTTGTTTTCTCAATCTTTTCAATCTTGTTTTCTCAATCTTTCTCAATCTTGTTTTCTCAATCTTTTCAATCTGGAAACAAAAAACCCGAAACTATGTTATTTCCTTCCAAAATCGGCTGGTATTTCACCCCACACTTGAGTAAGCCATTTTAGTATTTGATTAGAATATGTGTTTTCTTTTAGCCAGTTTTCAGCTCTTTCGATTAAATTAAAAAGTTCTTCATTTTGAACGGTTCGTTTTAATTTTGTGTTAGACTTTTTCTTTTTAATCCACGAAATGGCTGTTAAACTATCGGAATATATAGGAATTTTTATGTTTTCTTTTTTACACAATGCAAGTGCGTGAACAATAGCAAGAAATTCTCCAGTATTGTTAGTTCCATCGTTAAAAGGACCCATTTTAAAAATAACTTTTTTTGTAGCTGTATTAACTCCCTGGTATTCCATTTTTAAAGAAGAGCCGCTACATGCTGCATCAACAGAAATGCTGTTTAATTTAGGTTTATCATTGTTTTGCAAATAAACATCTTCAGAGTTTTGTTTTTTTGTCCATATAAAAGGTTTACTATAAGCTAATTGAGCTTCTTCTAATGTTTTGTATGATTTATATTGTGCATTTTCAAAACCTTCCACTTGTTTTTTACAATCGTTCCAATTATCGTAAATGCCGGGTTTTATCCCTTTCCATACCACATAATATTTTTTTTCTTTACTCAAATTATCTTATTTATTTAGAAGACCTAACAGGTTTAAAAAACCTGTTTAGGTCTTAAATCTATTTTTAAAATTCAAAAGTATTAATTTTTATGTAAATTTATTTGATATTATTTGTTCAAATTTAAAAAATAATAACTTTACATTTTAAATTAACTAAAATGAAAAACATATTTTTAATTGTTTTTTGCTTTGTTTCTGTAATAACATTTAGCCAGAACGAGGCACGATTACTCCGATTTCCAGCTGTTTATGGCTCTCAAATTGTTTTTAGTTATGCTGGCGATTTGTATTCTGTTTCAACAAATGGTGGTGTAGCCCGAAAACTCACTACTCATAAAGGTTACGAAATGTTTCCTCACTTTTCGCCCGATGGTAAATCGCTCGCATTTACTGCACAATATGATGGAAATACAGAGGTATATGTAATTCCTTCGGAAGGTGGCGAACCTAAAAGATTAACATATACAGCTACTTTAGAACGCGATGATATTTCGGACCGTATGGGACCAAATAATATTGTAACATCGTGGACTAACGACAGTAAAAAAATTATATATCGCTCACGCAAACAATCATGGAACTCCTTTGTGGGACAATTATTTCAGGTTTCTATTGATGGTGGAATATCGGAGCAGTTACCTTTACCCTCAGGTGGTTTTAATAGTTTTTCTGCCGATGGTAAAAAGCTCGCTTTTAACAGGGTAATGCGCGAGTTTAGAACATGGAAATATTACAAAGGTGGAATGGCAGACGATGTTTGGATTTATGATTTTGATTCCAAAAAAACAGAAAATATTACAAATAACATATCGCAGGATATTTTCCCGATGTGGGTAAATAATGAAATTTATTTCTGCAGCGACCGCGACAGAACGATGAACATTTTTTCTTATAACATTATATCAAAAGAAACTAAAAAAATTACAAACTTCACAGAATATGATGTAAAATTTCCTTCGTTAGGCGATAATAAAATTGTTTTTGAAAATGGTGGTTTTATTTATCTTTTTGATGTAAAAACTCAAACTCAATCAAAAGTTAGTATTTTTATTAATGATGATAATTTAGAAGGAAGAAATCAACTTAAAGATGCCTCAAAATACATTAACGATTATAGCATTTCGCCTGATGGAAACCGCTTGGCACTAACTGCACGTGGAGATATTTGGTCGTTACCGGTTAAACAAGGAATTACTTTAAATTTAAGTCAAAGCTCTGGCATTCACGAACGTTCTTCTGTTTGGTCGCCAGATGGTAAATGGCTCGCATTTCTTTCCGATGCAACCGGCGAGTACGAAGTTTATATTCAAAAAGCCGATGGAAGTGCAACATCCGTTCAATTAACAAAAGGTGCCGATACTTATAAGTTTTCCGTTTTATGGTCGCCTGATAGTAAAAAAATACTTTTTAATGATAAAAAATTTCGCCTGCAATATGTTGATATTGATTCCAAAGCAGTTACTCTTGTAACACAAAGTAAAACTTGGGAAATATCCGATTTTTCCTGGTCGCCCGATAGCAAATGGGTCGCTTTTTCCGATAGGTCTCTAAATGCAACAATGTCACAAATTTATATTTATAATGTTTCAACAAAGTCTATAATTGAAGCAACAGATACGTGGTATAATTCTAATCAGCCATATTTTAGTGTTGAAGGAAAATACTTGTTTTTTACATCTGACCGCGATTTTAATCCTGTTTACAGTCAAACCGAATGGAATCATTCATATTCTGACATGACGCGTATTTATTTTATAACATTACAAAAAAATACTCCAAATCCTTTAGCTCCAACAAATGATGAGGTTAATTTGAATGCTCCATCTGAAAAGAAGGATGCTCAACAAGATGAAAAAATTGTAATACCTGATGTGAAAATTGATATTGATGGAATTCAACAACGTATTGTGGCATTACCCACAAAAGCTGGAAATTATTGGAACATTAGTCAAGTCGGAGATAAATTGTTTTATGAATTTCAATCGGGCGTAGAAACTGAAGATACTTTAAAGTTGTATAACATTAAAGACAAAAAAGAAACATCGCTGGGGCAGGTTGATAATTATGAAATTACTGCAAATAGAAAAAAGCTCCTTTTAAAGAAAGAAAGCAAATATTTTGTTATCGAAGTTCCAACAACTGAACTAAAAACAGAAAAAAATATTGAGTTGTCAAATATGAATATGTTAGTTGACAATAAAGCTGAATGGAAACAGATATACGATGAAGCATGGCGGCAAATGCGTGATTTTTTCTACGACCCTAATATGCACGGTCTCAATTGGAAAAAAATGCACGATAAATATTCTGTTTTATTACCTTATGTTAGCAATCGTAACGATTTGAATTATTTAATTGGTGAACTTATCGGTGAACTTAGTATTGGGCATGCGTACACCGGTGGGGGCGATAAACCTGTTCCAGAAAAAAATTACACAGGATTATTAGGTGCAAAAATCAGTAAAGATGCTTCAGGTTTTTTTAAAATTAATAAAATTCTAAAAGGACAAAATTGGGATAAAACATTGCGTTCGCCGCTAACCGAAGTTGGTTTAAATATTAATGAAGGCGATTTTATTACAGCAGTAAATGGAAGAACAACTAAAAACGTAAATGATATTTATTCAATGCTTTGGAATACTGCCGATAAAGAAACTGAACTTTCAATTTCTACAACTACGAACGAAACAGCATCCCGAAAAGTAATTGTAATACCAATAAAAGACGAAAATCCTTTATATTATTATAATTGGGTACAAGATAACATTAAGAAAGTTAGCGATGTAACAAACAATCAGGTCGGTTATATTCATATTCCTGATATGGGGGTTGAAGGACTAAACGAATTTGCAAAATATTTTTATCCTCAATTAGCTAAAAAAGCATTAATTATTGACGATAGAGGCAATGGTGGTGGTAATGTTTCGCCAATGATAATTGAGCGTTTACGTCGTGAACTCGCATTTATGGGAATGGCTCGCAATCAAATTGAAGGCAATACTAACCCCGAGCAAATGCTCCTTGGTCCTAAAATTTTATTGGTAAATAATTATTCCGCTTCCGATGGCGATTTATTCCCTTTTCAATTTAGAAAAATGAATCTGGGTAAAATTGTTGGCGTTCGTACATGGGGTGGTGTTACTGGTATCAGAGGTTCATTGCCTTTTGTTGATGGTGGCTTTTTAAACAAACCTGAATTTGGACATTATGCTGCCGATGGAAGTAGCTGGATTATCGAAGGTCATGGCATTGACCCGGATATTATCGTAGATAATGACCCTGCTAAAGAATTTGCCGGCGAAGATGAGCAATTAAATAAAGCAATTGAATTAATAATGCTCGACTTGAAAAATAAACCAATGGAAAAAGGCAAAATACCTGCATTCCCAGATAAAAGTAAGTAGTTTAAAAATTTCATTGTTCGTTGTTAATTGTTAAATGTTCACTCTTTGTCATTCTGAGTGATTAGCGAAGAATCTGAATATTGCATACTGTATGTTGTTAATTGTTTTTTGTTGATTTTTCTTTGAACTTTGTTATTTGAAATTTATTTTTTTATTAGACATTACAAATAAATGGAAATCCTACGCAAGTAAAATGCCAGAGGCAAAAAATATACTCACTCGCAGGATGCGAGCGAAAGCAACGGTGCTACGCAATCACTCGCATCTTGCGAGTGAGCTAAGCAATCGCTCGCATCTTGCGAGTGAGCTAAGC
>JAVHRE010000406.1:0-10034 GCA_036171495.1 Bacteroidales bacterium | reverse complement strand
AAAGTTGTTTTTGTACCTTGTTATTTCAATGGTATTGATGGAATTTTTAATTTGCCTTATTACGATTTGTTAATAGGTCTTGATTTGTCGGTTTTCCCATCTTATTATGAACCATGGGGTTACACTCCACTCGAAAGTATTGCATTTCATATTCCAACAATAACTACAACTTTAGCAGGATTCGGACTTTGGGTTAAACAACAAGGAAATGATAAGGGGAATGCTATAAAAGTTATTGAACGCGACGATTTTAATCACGAAGAAGTTTTGCATAAAATCGCCGAATTTATTCTTCAATATAATTCGTTAAGCAAAAACGAGGTAAATGAAGCACGAAATTTAGCTTTTGAAGTGTCAAAAACATTATTGTGGCAGAATCTTATATCTTTCTATTATCAAGCATTTAAAATTGCTCTATCAAAATCGGAATTAAGATTCGAAGAATATAAAAACAAACAACTTCCAGAAAATTTAAAATCTCTAACCAATAAAGAAACTTTAAAACCAGTCTGGAAAAAAGTTTTTATTAAATCGTATATCCCTGAAAGTTTGTTCAATTTGCAAAAACTTTCAAAAAATTTATGGTGGTCGTGGAACTATGAAGCTCACGAACTTTTCGAAATGATTGATGCCGAACTTTGGGAAAAAGTTTCGCATAATCCTATTGTTTTGTTAGAAGAAATTAGTTTTGAAAAATATCACGAACTCGAAAAAAATCAGAACTTTATTGTCAAGTTAAAACATGTTAGCGATTTGTTCGACGAATACATGAACAATAAGGAAGATAACGATTTGATAGCTTATTTTAGTATGGAGTTTGGCTTGCATTCGAGCTTAAAAATATATTCGGGTGGATTAGGATTATTGGCAGGCGATTATTTAAAACAAGCCAGCGATTCGGGTAAAAATATTATTGGGATAGGACTTTTATACAGATACGGATATTTTACACAAACTCTATCCGTTTCTGGCGAACAAATTGCAAAATATGTTCCTCAACGATTTACTGCATTGCCATTACAGCCAGTTAGAAACGAAAAAGGAGAATGGGTTGTTATAAGTATTCCTATGCCGGGACGTTCACTTTACGCAAAAATTTGGAAAGTTGATGTTGGAAAAGTTCCTCTTTACTTACTCGATACCGATATTGAAGAAAATTCTGATGCCGACAAAATAATTACTCACCAACTTTATGGTGGCGACTTAGAACATCGCTTAAAACAAGAAATTTTATTAGGAATTGGTGGAATAAAAATGCTTACCGCTCTTAATTTAAAACCAGTAATTTATCATTGTAACGAAGGTCATGCGGCATTTATAGGATTAGAGCGGCTTCGCAAAATGGTTGAACTTAGAAGATTAAATTTTTACGAAGCAATTGAAATTATTCGTGCTTCTACATTATTTACAACTCACACTCCCGTTCCCGCCGGACATGATGCTTTTAACGAAAATATTATCAGAACTTACTTGTCGTATTTTACCGAAAAATTAAATATTAGCTGGGAAGCTTTAATGGGCTTAGGACGTGTTAGAGAAGACGACAATAAAGAAAAATTTTCGATGAGTGTTCTTGCCTGTAAATTTTCGCAGGAAGTCAACGGAGTTAGCCGAATTCATGGCAGAGTTTCAAGAAACATGTTTAATTCGCTGTGGGATAATTATTTTCCACAAGAACTGCATATCGGATATGTAACAAATGGCGTACATTTTCCAACTTGGGTAGCAAAACCATGGTGGCAATTGTATAACGAATATTTGCCCAAAGAATTTATTAACGACCAATCGAACCCAAAAATGTGGGCAGCTATTAGTAAAGTTCCCGACGAAAAAATTTGGGAAGTTCGTTCGCTATTGCGTAAAGAACTTTTCGACACCATTAAAATAAAATTAATGGAAGGACTCGAAAATCGTCAGGAAAATCCTACTCTTGTCCTCGAAACAGTCGAAAAACTTAACGAAAACGCTTTAACTATTGGTTTTGCCCGTAGATTTGCAACTTACAAAAGAGCACATCTTATTTTTAGCAACTTAAAACGATTGTCAGAAATTGTAAACAACAAGGAAAAACCTGTACAATTTATTTTTGCCGGTAAAGCGCACCCTGCCGATAAAGCAGGTCAGGATTTAATAAAGAAAATTGTTGAAATTTCTCGTATGCCCGAATTTGTTGGTAAAGTTCTTTTTCTTGATAATTATGATATTGAATTAGCAAAAAAATTAGTGCAGGGTGTTGATATTTGGTTAAATACACCTATCCGTCCACTCGAAGCATCTGGTACAAGTGGCGAAAAAGCAATAATGAATGGAGTTGTAAATTGCAGCGTGTTAGATGGTTGGTGGGCAGAAGGTTATGTTAAAGGTGCAGGTTGGGCATTAAAAGAAGAAAAAACATATAATAATCAAGACTTTCAAGATGAATTAGATGCCGAAACATTATATTTTATTTTTGAAAATGAGATTGTTCCAACATTCTACAAAAACGATAAATCGGGATTGCCTACAAAATGGATTACGTATATTAAAAAAACAATTTCCGATATTGTTCCTCGCTTTACAATGAAACGCCAGCTCGACGATTATTATGATAAATATTATAACAAAATGATAAAACGAAGAAATTTTCTTTGCGATAATAATTATAACGAAGCCCGTGTTATAGCTGCATGGAAACAAAAAATAATAAGAGCATGGGAAAGTATCGAAATTGTAAATGTAAATGTTCCCGACTCAACTGTAAAACCACTATTCCTAGGCGAAAATTTTGAAGCCGAAATTGTACTTAATTTACACGAAATACCTCCTTCTGATATTGGTATTGAAATAGTATTCGGACGTAAAGTATTTGATGAAGTAAAAGAAATTCAATTTATCGAAGAAATGAAACCATTTGAAGAAAAAACAGGTCAGGTAACTTATAAATGTGCCATACCTGCAACCCATTCAGGTGTTTACGATTATTCGTTCAGAGTTTTTCCGAAGAATTCAAAACTACCACACCGGATGGATTTTCCAATTGTAAAGTGGATTTAATTAGTGTCAGAAAGAAAACTCTGTGTTTGATAAAGAAAATGTCAAGTTCAAAGCTTGTCCCGAACTTGCTTCGGGAGCTTGCGAAACAGCAAAAACACGGAGTTCCGTTTAAACGGAATAGCTTGTGTTGAGTTCCGTCTAAACGAAATAGTTTTTGCTGTGAGCATAACGAAGAACTTAGCGAAGCGATCTCACAGCTTGCCCTGAGCTTGACGAAGGGAACACCTTAAAAAACTTGTAGTGAGCCTGCCTGCGGTGAGCGAAGTCGAATCCGTCGAACTATAAAAAGAAATGTGAGTAAATTGGCGTTCTCTTGCAAACACTTTTCTTATACTTCTATGCCAATTATAATGTATAATTTTACCCCACGCATAATATAGCAATTTAACAATGTAGCAATTTATTTTTACTTTTGCAGTTGAATAGTAACTATTATTTTTGCAAAATTTTTTTATCATGAAGAAACAATGGATGTTTTGGGCTTTAGCTTTTTTAATAACACTATCGGCAGCATATTACCAAAGAGTTACAGGACCAACTTACCCACAAAAGGGAACTTTAATTAATAACAATACCATTTTAAAGTATAAACTTACCCGTTCGTCTGATACCGGAAAAGATTTAATCATTAAAATTCCAGTAGCAAAAAATACTAAAGGTTATTTGTTTTATAAGAGATACAATACTTCTGATGGCTTTACAGCTATTGAGATGAAGAATCAAAATGATACATTAATTGCTGCAATACCATCGCAACCCCCTGCTGGTAAACTATTATATACCATCAGATTAAAACCCGAAGGACAAAATATTTGGGGTACCGAAAAACCAGTCGTTGTTAGATTTAAAGGAAGTGTTCCATTGTGGATTCTTATACCACATATTTTCTTTATGTTTTTAGCAATGTTTTTTTCAAACCTTACTGGATTGTTGGCGTTAGGTAACAGAAAAAAACAAATGCGTTTTGCAATTATTACTATTGCTATTACTATTGTTGGCGGTTTATTTCTTGGACCAGTTGTTCAAAAATTTGCTTTCGGCGAATTATGGACTGGCGTACCATTTGGTTGGGATTTAACAGACAATAAAATATTAATTGGATTTACCGGCTGGCTTGTTGCTGTACTTGCAAATTATAAAAAGGAACGGCGAGGTTGGTTTATTTTTGCAGCTATACTAACTCTTATTATATATAGTATCCCTCATAGTATGTTTGGTTCACAACTCGATTATAATAGCGGAGTAATTAAACAGGGATAGCGTTCAGGACGATTCTATAAATTCATTTTTAATCACAAATCATAAATCGCAAATTATTCCTGTCTGCCTTTATTAACAATTAGCACAGGTATTTTTACATCATGTCTAACTGCGCTTATTGTTGTTCCGTAAATAATATCTTTAAAGAACTTATGCCCGTGACTTCCCATTATTAAGATGTCGGCATTAAAATCTTTAACAATTTTTGGAATTTGTTTTTTAGGATTTCCGTAACCAACAATATAACTTGTTTTGTATCCGGCATTTGTAAGCATTGCCGAATAATTTATTAATGTTTGCTTATCGTCTGATGTTTCCAAATCGTTACTTTCAGCCCCATAAGCAATTGCGCTTGCCGATTCAATAATATGTATTAGTACAAATTCCGAATCGTTGTCTCCAATGCTTACAGCAGCATTTAATATATCTTTATCTACTATACTAAAATCAATGGCAACAGCAATTTTTTTAAACGAAGAAATAGGAGAAATTTCAATTTTCTCATACTTGTAATGTGGAACGTGTATCACTTTCCTTAAAAGTTTTCTAAACATAGGCATAAAAGTTATGTAAAATAATAAAGATAATGCAAACAAAGCAATTACAGTAACAAAGAACGAAATAAATATTGAAATATCAGGATTCACGAACCATTTTTTAATTTCAGAAAATGCCATCCAAACATTTAGCACAACAATAATTATTGCTGATAACCACGAAAGAAATTTTAAGTGAAATTTGAGCTCAAATCCTTGCATTTTATCTTTGTCGCTAACTAAATGTATCATTGGTATAACAGCAAAACCTAATTGTAAACTCAAAATAACCTGACTCAGTATTAGCAAATTTCCAGTATTTTCTTCGCCAAAAAAAAGAATTGTGATTATTGCAGGAATTATAGCTAATAGTCTGGTGAGCATTCGCCTTACCCATGGTTGTATGCGAAGCTGAATATGTCCTTCCATAATAACTTGTCCGGCTAAAGTTCCCGATATTGTTGAACTTTGCCCCGCTAAAATTAAAGACAAAGCAAACAAAACAGGGGCAAGTTTACTTCCTAATAATGGTCCTAATAATTTATATGCATCGGCAATTCCCGAAACTTCTGTAAATCCATTTTTATAAAAAGAAGTAGCCGATAAAATTAAAATGGCAGCATTAATTAAAAATGCAACATTTAAAGCAATAAAAGTATCTATTAAATTATATTTAATTGCTTCGCTGATACCTTTTTCATCACGTTCAAATTTTCGCGTTTGCACAAGCGACGAGTGTAAATAAAGGTTGTGAGGCATAACTGTTGCACCAATTATTCCTATTGCTATATAAAGCGCATCTGCCGATGAAATTTTTGGAACAAAACCTCCGAATATATCAACGAACGAAGGTTGAACCATAATAATTTGTACTAAAAATGCTAATCCTATTATACATATTAAACCTACAATAAATGCTTCGGTTTTTCTAATTCCTTTGTTAATAAGAAAAAGTAAAATGAATGTATCAAAAAGTGTAATTAACACTCCAAAAACCAATGGAATGCCAAACAAAAGGTTTAACCCTATCGCCATCCCTAAAACTTCTGCTAAATCGCAGGATGCAACTGCAATTTCGGCAAAAATGTAAAGAATAAAATTTACAATTCGCGGGTAAGTTTCGCGCGTCGCCTGTGCTAAATCAAGTCCACGAACAATGCCTAATCGTGCACTTAAAGTTTGCATAAGCAAAGCAATTAAATTTGCTAAAAGTAAAACCCATAAAAGTTTATAACCAAAACTGCTCCCTGCTGCAATATCGGTTGCCCAATTGCCCGGGTCCATATAACCAATACTGATTAAATAAGCCGGTCCGATAAAAGAAAAAAGTTTAGCTAAAAATCCCTTTTTTATTCTTGTGTCAATTGTTTGGTTTACTTCTGATAAGGAATTTTGCATAAACATTTAATGTTCTGCAAATATAGTTTAAACATAACCTTAAATATAATAATATTGAAAACAAATTTGTAAATTCGCACTTAAAATAATGTGATTTTTAGTGCAAAAAAGAATTTTAAAATATTGTTTTTTTGTTTTACTGTTTTTTATTACAATTCAATTAAAATCGCAGTTCTATAACGGTTTGCAAATGGATTTTGGTAAAAACCGTGTACAGTACAAAAATTTTGTATGGCAATTTTATCGTCAAAAAAAGTTCGATACTTATTTTTATGTAGGCGGAAAAAATCTTGCCGAATTTGCTACAAATGTCGCCGAAAAACGAATAAATCAACTTGAGTTATATTTTGGCTACAATTTTCAAAAAAGAATTATAATATTAATATTCAATAATCTCTCCGATTTCCGGCAGAGTAATGTAGGTTTTATTTCTTCATCCGACCAATACAATATTGGCGGTACAACCCGAATAGTTGATAATAAAGTGTCTATTTATTATGATGGCGACCATGTACGTTTTCAAAGACAAATAATTGCAGCTATTGCAGAAGTTATGGTAAACGAAATGCTTTATGGCTCCGATTTTACTGCTAAAATGACAAATTCAACTTTACTTACACTTCCCGAATGGTATTATAAAGGATTAATCTCCTACTTGTCTGATGATTGGAATGTTGAAATTGAAAATTATGTCAGAGATGGTATCCTTTCCGGAAAATATGAAAAATTTAATAGATTATCAGGACACGATGCAATTTATGCCGGACATTCAATTTGGTATTATATATCGCAAAAATATGGTAAACAGGTAATTCCAAATATTTTGTACCTTACCCGAATTAGCAAAAATAGCGAAAGTGGTTTTTTATATGTACTGGGTTTGCCTATGAAATATTTGTCGTCAGAATGGTTAAATTATTTTGATGAGAAATATTACAACGACGAACAAAAACGTTCATTCCCCGAAAACAATAAAATTTTAAATAAAACCCGCAAAACTAAGGTATATCAGCAACTTTGCGAAAGTCCCGATGGTAAATATTTTGCATATCAAACTAACCAAATTGGAAAAGTTCGTATTTATTTAAAAACAAAAGACGAAAAAAAAGGGAAATGTGTTTTTAAATTTGGTCAGCGATTAGACCAAATTACAGATTATTCGTACCCATTGTTAGCTTGGCATCCTTCGGGTAAAATATTTTCATTTATAACAGAAGAAAAAGGGACAACCCGTTTGTGTTTTTATGATATTGAAGAAAAAAAGTTAGATTGGAAAGAAATGTTTAATATTGATAAAGTTGTTGATTTTTCGTTTTCGCAAGATGGGTTTAATTTAGTGTTATCGGCTGTAAAAGATGGACAAACAGATATTTATGTTTTTAATAATGCTGCCAATACTTATACTAAAATTACAAACGACCTTGCCGACGACATTTCTCCCCGATTTATAAACAATTCAAGTGAAATTTTGTTTTCATCAAACAGAACTAACGATACGCTTGGAAAAGATAATACTTCAGATTTTGAAAAAGCCAACTATGATGTTTTTATATATAATTATAAAACAAAATCGCCTGTTTTAATGCGCATTACCAATACCCCGCTCGATAACGAAATAATGCCCTTTCATGTTAAAAATAATGAGTTCTTATTTTTATCTGACGACAATGGAATTTTTAACCGTGAGCTTGCAAAGTTCGATAGTACAATAAATTATATAGATACAGTTACGCATTATCGCTATTTTACCGAAACCAAACCTTTAACAAATTATTCCCGCAACATTTTAGAGCAAAATGTTAAAAATGATGGAATTTCATATTCCGAAATATTATTTAAAAATGGAAAGTACTCCCTTTTTAATAATACGATAGATTATTCTACTTCAATAGAAAACAAATCGCAAACAATTTACAAAAAAAATCTTATTAAAAAAACATCTGAGCTTGATAGTATTCAAAAAATTAAAAAAACAAAAGAAACAAAATCAGATACCATTATTGTTAACAATGTGTCAAATATTCAAAAATTCGACACTTCCCGAATAGATATTAATAATTATGTGTTTGAATTTCAGAAAAATAAGCAAAAAAGTTCTTTACCTAAAAACGACAGTTTAAAAAGTGTAAATAAAACAGATTCTTCTTACTCAAATAAATTTCACCCAATGATTTACCTTACATCATTTTACACAAATAATGTTGTAAGTCAAATTGATTTTGGTTTTTTAAGTGATTCATATCAGCCTTTTACAGGCGGTCCGTTTTATTTTAACCCTGGATTTAATGTGTTTTTTAAAGTTGGGGCTACCGATTTGTTCGAAGATTATAAAATTACCGGAGGTGTTCGTTTAGCAGCAAATCTTAATAGTAATGAATATTTATTAAGTTTCGAAAATTTAAAAAAACGATTAGATAAGCAAATAGTATTCCATAGGTTAGCTCTTAATAGTGCAATGGATTATGCGCTTATTAAAACTCACACAAACGAAATTAATTATATATTAAAGTACCCTTTTAATCAGGTAATGTCGTTAAAATTTACAACAAATTTACGAAACGATAGAAGTGCCTATTTATCAACCGATTTAGTTACACTTCAGCATGCTGATATTAGTAAATCATGGCTTGGCGAAAAAGTTGAGTGGATTTATGACAACACACGCAATAGAGGACTAAATTTATATTACGGAACTCGTTCTAAATTATTTTTTGAAGCTTATGACCAAATCAATGCAAAAAAAGCTGACCTGTTTGTTGTTGGATTAGATATTCGGCATTATCAAAAAATACATCGCGATTTAATATGGGCAAGTCGAATTGCTGCCAGCACTTCATTTGGAACCAGAAAGTTGATTTATTATCTCGGTGGAGTTGATAATTGGATTAATTTAAGCACTAAAGTACAAACATTTGACCAGTCTGTTTTAATTGACCAAACTCAGAATTATGTTTATCAGGCAGTTGCTACAAACATGCGTGGATTTACACAAAACATTAGAAATGGAAATAGTTTTGCGGT
Organism: Bacteroidales bacterium; assembly: GCA_036171495.1. Lineage (GTDB taxonomy): Bacteria > Bacteroidota > Bacteroidia > Bacteroidales > GWA2-32-17 > GWA2-32-17. Next base: position 786 of record JAVHRE010000406.1, on the reverse strand, counting down.
AATTAACAATGAGTTACGTTGGCCTATTATTAAATATTTTATGAACCGACCTATACACAGCGACTTTTTTGAGAATTTTCAAGTAATTTCGTTTTTTGATGTTGGAACAGCTTGGAGCGGTAGTTCACCAAATAGCAAGCAAAATGCATATAATAAAGAAATTATTCAAAACGGTCCAATTACAATTATTATTGATAAAGACCGCCAACCAATTGTTTACGGTTATGGTTTTGGATTGCGAAGCAGATTATTAGGTTATTTTGTTCGTGCCGATTGGGCTTGGGGAATAGAAAATAATACAGTTTTACCAAGTATTTTTTATTTATCTTTAAGTCTTGATTTTTAATGTTATGAAAATGGGAGCAACTGAAATAATTATGCTGATTTTAATCGGAATTATTGCCGGAATTTTTGGTGGTATGTTTGGTATTGGAGGTGGAATAATTGTTATTCCGGCATTAGTCTTTTTCATGGGGTTTACTCAACATGAAGCCGAAGGTACAAATCTAGCTTTTATGCTTGCCCCGGTTGGATTACTTGCCGTAATAAATTATTATAAAAACGGATATGTAAATATTAAATACGCTGTTATTATAGCCTTAGCATTTGTTATTGGTGCATATTTTGGTTCAATATGGGCATTGCATTTACCAGCAAATATTTTAAAAAAAGCATTTGGAGTAATGATAATTCTTATTGGCATTAAAATGATTTTAGGAAAATAAAAAAATATTAATAACTGATGTTACGCAAAATTGATTTGTTATAAACATTTTATGATGAGCA
>JAVHRE010000405.1:0-10101 GCA_036171495.1 Bacteroidales bacterium | reverse complement strand
CCGGAACGAAATAATTTTAATATATCATGCTGGAGTTTATCCTGACGAAGGAAGGGGGACTTTTAGATTTCAACCCTTGATTCGCATTATTTACTAAATAAAACAAAAACCAAATTATTTGAGCCACTTCAATTATCACAGCATTACACTAAACAATGGAGCTAAATGGGAAATTGCTAAAGCAATTATTGACTTCAATAGCCAACTGTATGCTAAAGCAACTTCACAATCAAAACAAAAATCTCAATTTACAATGGATGCTTCGCAATCAGGAAAAAAGAGAAGCCCCGAATTAAAATTTCAAATGCAACTCATGGGCATTTTAGCCGAAATTTATTTGCAGGAATATTTAATAGAAATAATTGCAGCCGGAAATTTATCGGGACACTGGAAAGTTATTCGTTATGATGACATAAGAACAGACGGTTTCAAAAGTCCGGCAAATGAATATGACATAAAAATTCAGTCTGTGAACGGAACAGAATATAAAGTTGAATCTCGTTCATCAATCGCACACAATAGAAATTTGAAAACTGCAATTGAACAGTTTGATATAATAGGACCTTATTCTTCCATTGCAAAATCAGATGAAGGGCTTGCAGATTTTTTTATAAGACCGCTTTATGAGTTTCTTCCTTTTGCTTCGCAAAAGTATTTACCAGGCAATTTTGAAAAACATTTAAAGGCACAGGAAATAAAACTTCACATTGTTGCGGGTTGTACAAAAAAAGATATGATTGAGAAAGGATATAATAAATCAATGAACCAAAGTGGAACATTATACAGAGTAGTTAAAATAACTGACGGATTTGATGCAAAAAGTTTCAACAAAGTTACAACCGATGCACTCAAATAAACTTTTTTGAACATTAATGTTCAACGATTAATGATTTAAAATAAGAATCCCTTTCAAATAAAAAAAATTATCTTCGCAAAAAAATATATTTATGTACAGAACTCATACTTGTGGCGAGCTTAATATTAAAAATGTTGGCAATCAGGTAACTTTATGCGGCTGGGTGCAACGCATACGCGATAAAGGCTCTATGCTCTGGCTCGATTTACGCGACAGGTACGGTATTACTCAATTAATATTTGAACGTGATGAAACGATAAACGAACTTTTTGAAAAAGCAAAAAGTCTTGGTCGCGAGTATGTTATTCAAGCTAAAGGTATTGTTATAGAGCGTCAATCGAAAAACCCCAAAATGCCTACTGGCGAAATTGAAATAAAAGTTGCAGAGTTAAATATTTTAAATAAATCTATTACACCGCCTTTTACTATTGAAGATACAAGTGATGGTGGCGACGAAATACGAATGAAATATCGTTATCTTGATTTAAGGCGTAATCCATTAAAAAATAATCTTGAACTCAGACATAAAATGGGAGTCGAAACACGCAATTATCTTAACTCTTATAACTTTTTTGAAATAGAAACGCCATTTTTAATTAAATCAACTCCCGAAGGTGCAAGAGATTTTGTTGTTCCATCGCGAATGAATCAAGGACAATTTTACGCACTCCCGCAATCACCGCAAACATTTAAGCAATTGCTTATGGTTGCTGGTTTAGATAGGTATTTTCAAATTGTACGCTGTTTTCGTGACGAAGATTTGCGAGCCGACCGTCAGCCCGAATTTACTCAGATTGATTGCGAAATGTCTTTTGTAGAGCAAGAAGATATTTTAAACATGTTCGAAGGACTAACAAAACATCTTTTTAAAAATGTAAAAGGCATTGATATAAAAGAGTTCCCTCGAATGACTTACGCTCATGCAATGAAAAATTATGGCTGCGATAAACCAGATTTACGTTTTGAAATGAAATTTGTTGAACTCAAGGGAGAAAATGCTGGCTCCCCTCTCCTTTGGAGAGGGGCTGGGGGCGAGGTTTTCAAAGTATTTGATGATGCCGAACTTGTAGTTGGAATTTGTGCAAAAGGATGCTCCGAATATACACGTAAACAGTTAGATGAATTAACAGAATTTGTAAAACGTCCGCAAATAGGAGCTTCCGGATTAGTATATGTTAAATATAATTTAGATGGTTCAATAAAATCATCGGTAGATAAATTTTACAACGAAGATGAATTAAAAAAATGGGCTGCAAAGTTTAATGCTGCTCCCGGTGATTTGTTATTAATACTTGCAGGTAAAACAGAAAAAACTCAAAAAGCATTATCTGAACTTCGCCTCGAAATGGCAAATAAACTTGGATTGCGAAATCCGGAAATTTATTGTCCGCTTTGGGTTTACGATTTTCCACTTTTAGAATGGGACGATGAAACTCAAAGATATTATGCTAAACATCATCCATTTACATCGCCAAAACTCGAAGATATTTCTTTGTTAACAACCGACGCAGGTAAAGTAAGAGCAAATGCTTACGATATAGTTATTAACGGTGTTGAAGTTGGAGGTGGCTCAATTCGTATTCACGACAGGAGCTTACAAAAACAAATGTTCGGTATTTTAGGATTTACCGATGAAGAAGCTCAAAAACAGTTTGGCTTTCTTATGAATGCTTTTGAATATGGCGCTCCACCTCATGGAGGAATTGCATTTGGTTTTGATAGAATTTGTTCTCTTTTTGGTGGAAGTGAATCAATCCGCGATTTTATTGCTTTTCCAAAAAACAATTCTGGACGTGATGTTATGATTGATTCGCCTTCGGAAATTAGTGAAATACAATTTAAAGAATTGGGAATTCAGTTAAAAAAAAATAATAAAATTATAGGATTTTAAGGAAGATATTTTAGTAAATCCTTTAAATATTTATCCGGAATATCTTCTTGCTCCGATTTGTCGTAAATTGATAAAAGAAAAACTGATTTCCCTTTAATTTGCACATTTGTAATAACCCTTGCTCCACCCGATTCCCCTTTGCCTTTACTTGCAATAGAAAGGCGAATTTTATAACAATCGTTTCCTAATGAAGTGCCTTGATGAGGTTCTTTTTTTAGAGATATTAAAAGTTCGGAATATCCAATTTTTAGAGAAGGATATTTTTTAACAAGTCGTTTTAGTTGTTTATCAAATGGAGGTATGGTAAATATATTAAAGTTCATAAAGCAAATCCTCTGCAGGACGTGGTTTTAATTTGCCCTCTGCAACTAATTTCATGTTTTCAACGGCATCTTTTAGTTCTTCAATCACTTTAATATAAGCAGGAGCAAGAGGTTTTGCTTTCACATATTTAAAGTTTCTTAATAATTCTAAAAAAAAAGGCGCTTTATTGTCTTGTATTTCAAGTATGATTTTCATTATAATGCTTTTAACTTGTACATTTATAAATACAAATGTAATTAATATAATTCAACAAAAAAATTGCATTTACTAATTGAACTTACAGGCTTCTAAAAATACGTTATTTATTATGCAGTACCGAAAGTGTCATGCTAAGGATATGTTTTTTTATTTTGTTCCTACGGAGTGCAAGAATTAAGGGATAAAATTCTTTTCTACAAAGATTTTACCATGATGTGGCTTTATTTAGCTCCTTTAGGAGCGTAATCTTTGATGATAAAAAAAAAGAATTTTAGCTCCATAGGAGCGAATCCGATAGCTATCTGATTTTAGAACTCACTTACAGATTACTATCGCTGTTATTTTCTATTATCCTAACTAATTCTTTAGAATTTAATATAGACAGGTTTTTATTTTTACCAACGGTATAATTAATTAGTTTTTGTTTTCTAAAGTTTGAAAGTATTCTGTTGGTTTCGTCAGTAGAAGTTAATGATAATTCAGCAATATTTCTATTAATAAGGTTTATATCTATCTCCATACCGTTTTTTGTTTTTTTTCCAAAATGTGTTTCTAAAAGAATTAGTGCTTCTGCAATTCGTTCTTTTGTGGTTGAATAAGCTAAATGTTTTTGTCTGAGCTCAATTTGGGTTAATTCTTTAGCATAAAATTCAATAATATTTATTGCTAAATGAACATTATTTAATAAAACTTTGTTGAATAATTTTTTCTCAATAAAACAAAGTGTAGAATCCATTAATGTAGTACAATTAACCCTATAATTGTTTTCAACAAAACTTCGTAAGCCAATCATTTCACCTTCTGAAACGAGTCGTAATATATGAACTTTTTTATTTTTGCAATTATTATAAATTTTTACCTTACCATTATAAATAAAGTAAATACCAAAAGCAATATTATTTTCACTAAAAATAGATTGGTGTTGTTTATATAATCCAACTAATTTTTGATTGCTAATAATTTTTTTCCATTCATTAGAGCAATATTTATTAATTAAACAGTTTTTTTGATTACAGTTTGTGCATAGGGGGATATTCATAGTATTAAAAAATTAAATTAATATTTATAAGAATAGCATTGCTATTTAATATTTTATTCTCGTTTTTTTAAATATCAGCCACCCTTCGAGAGCCTCAGGATGACTGATATTTTTTAAAACCTAAAATCTAAATCAAGCAATAATTTAGTAAACAAACATCAATTAATTACAATATTACTTTTTCTAAAATATTCAAATATAATCAAAAACCTGTCATTGATATATGAAATTATCTGTTACATTAATAAAAAATTGAAAAAGCCACTCTTTTCACAAACCGCTATCAATGGCTTGTATCAATTTTTTCATCCAGTTCTTTTTGGTTCTTTTTCTGATCATTGGTTGTATTAACAATAAACAATAAAACACCAACCATAATTAATAATAATATAGCAATAATAATATAAATCATAATTTTATTACTTTCTGTTCAGGTTTGTTTATAAAAACATTTTTTGGATATGCGTATATTTAAAATAAATTAAACAATACTTAAAAAAGGTAATTGTTAATGATTACTTTTTCTTAAAAGTTCTGATATAATTAATTATATCCCACCTTTGGTCGTCGGTTAAATTATTCTTTCCTTTTGGCATAGGGTTTCTTCCTTCAGATATTTTCCAAAAGATTTCGCCATCGGTTTGATTTTGCACAATGTCGGAAGTTAAATCTGCAACTTTTTTATCCATTTTTATTGCACTGCTGCCATCTCCCTTGCCTTCTTTACCATGGCATTGCAAACAATTTGCATTATATGATTTTTTCCCACGAGCAAGCGAAGACTTATCCGGCGAATATAAATTCTTTTTTAATTTAGCCGATTCAGGTACATTCCATGGGCTATTGTGTTGAGCAAAAACCATGTAATTTAAAAAAAATGCAATTCCAAATAATATTAATTTTGATAATATTTGTGTTTTCATTTTATATTTTATTAATAATCTTGGATGAAAATATAATCATTCCCTTTCCTATATGTCGGAACAAGTCGTGTGTCCAAATTTCTGGTTGTGAATGTTTCATTTTAATTTTCTTCTTTCTTTTCAAGAAAATCGTACCACCTTCTTGTAATATTAAACCCTATTAGGAATTGTTTTTTTGTATAATCATTCTGATTATAAAAATTGTTTGACTGAGGTAAAATACTCTGATAGTTTCCACAGAATATTTGGAAAGAATGTCCAATTGTTCCAAAATCAAAACCAAAACTAATATTTGGGTGTGGGTTATTTGATGGATGCTGAGTTAGAGGTTGGTCGTAATTTGCTATAAAACTTGTAACATTACTTAACTTAAGTCGTCCAAGAAATGAAACAGAATAATGAGTGTTGTTCATTTTTGGCTTTATAGTTCCTTCGGGACTCATATATCCTTCAACATTATTAAAATAAGTTAAATTGGGTGAAGCTTGGATTGATAAGCTATTAGTAACTTTTCTTGCAAAAATTAACTGATGAAAGTATGAAATTCTATCAGCATTGGAAACAAAATTTTCTTTTTTAGGTAATGTAGATACAGCCATGTTTCCGTAATAAGTAATACTTACAGGACATCCACCGGTTTTAGCTTGTTTACAAATAGAATATTTTAAATTTCCATCCCATTGCATTCTCTCTTTTGTAATACCAAAACCAATTTGCAATTTATTAACTGGAGTATAAGCAAACCCTAAATGAATATTTGCTGGTGCAAAAATACCGTAAAAATCAGAGTATCCATTATTAACAGTTCCAAAACGATGCTGTATAGCAAATTCAAAAGTTTTTTTTGCTGGCACCATAACAGTTTGGTTATCAATAGCGAGATTGCCTCCAAACGTGTTTTTTACACGTGCAATTGTGCTGTCTTGCGCATTGCATACTTCAGAAGGCAAACAATAACAGGCAATTATTAATAAACAACTACCTGTTAACAATTTAATATTTGTGTACATTTTCATTTTATTATTATTTAATTGTTTTTTAATTATTCTTTGCTCCTTGTTTTATCCATGCAAGTACCAGAGCATTAATATTAGATGGATTATTAGTGCTTCCAAAAGGCATTGCCGGTATTATTTTTCCGGTTAACCTCTCATATAATTCGCTGCTTTCCGGATCCTTAATATTAATATAATCAGGATCATTAATTAATGAATTATATGCTTTAGAAGCCGTTAAATTCGGTGCGCGTCCGCCATCTGCATGGCAATTACTTAATGCACAGTTTTTAGTAAATATTGGCACCAAGTCCTTGATGAAAGAAACCGTATCGGTAATTTCTTCAAGTTGAGGTTTTATGATAAGTGTTGTATCTTTCTGACAGCCAGTCATTACAACAACTAACATCAAACCAAGTGCAAACGTAGTAACTATTATTTTTTTCATGATGAAAAAATAAATGGTTAATTATTTAAAATGCAATGTTAGTCCGGCTACAATGGCATGTTCATTATCTGCACCATTAAACATTACACCAACACCAAAAGGTTGATCGTTTAATGAAGATAAATCAATATCACGTACAGCGTCAGAAGTTGTTAATTTGCGTTTTATTAACATTCTCCAACCTGTTCCGGTATAAAAAGCATTGGCATTTAAATCACCAAAGCTGCCTGTATAAGGTGTTACAATTATACCAGGAATACATTTAGGACCATTTCCAGCACCTACTTGCATATAATCTGTACCGGTTCTTGGATCAATAGTAGTTGCATTTGCAAGAGTTAAAACTCCGTTGGTATCAACTGCAGTAACTTGTACTGCTGTACCACCAGTAAGTGTAGCACTTAATGGAATTGCACTATTAGTATAATTTCCACTTGGTATAACCCATAATGGAACATCTTCAGTTGTAGTTGTACCTGTAATTGTTAAAGTTTGTACATTGTCAAATGTTCCATCCGATGAACTTGCCTTAGGGTCATTGTGTCTTCCGTTACCATTTAAAACTCCTCCAGCCCAATCAATATAAGTATCTCGCCCTTGATTACAATTTAGTACCTGAAGTACATGAATTCTCCATACATCTAACATTTCATTAGGACCACTTGTGTACATATTACCACCACCCGGGGTTACAGGATCACCGAAACCTGAAAAAACATGGCAGGCAGCATAGCAACTAAGTTTATTAAAACCAGGCGTGGAATTAGCAATATTAAACGCTATTACAAATTGATCTTGAATAGAAGCCGGTCTGTATGTTTCGCCATCAGAATTTAAAGTAGGAGCCTCTGCTTCCTGTCCCCAAGTTTGAGTTGAAGGGTTATAATACCATAATTGACTTTTTGCTCCTTTGTTTGCTGCATCATATTCAACAAGCATATAAAAATATGAAGCATCGTACATAGAACGCATTTTTATATCTGTAGAATTACCTACAAATCCAGTAAAAATATTGTTTCCTACATCTGGAACTACACCATGAACGGTTAGTGAAGGTGCATTATTCCAAACAGATTCAATAGTTCCATCCCACGCAGCACCTCCTATTGGCGAAACGGTTGCTGTTCCCTTAACAGAGTATAGGGTGTCGGTATTTAATACAGGCGTTGGGGTTGTGTTTGATAAATCAAGCACCTGGTCATGTTTTGTGCAATTCGTCAACCCCATTACGATAATTGCAAAAGAAACTGTTAAAAAAAGATTTTGTTTTTTCATTTTTACATTTTTTTTAGTTATTATTAAATTATTACTTCGATTCGTCAATCTTCGATTACCTCAGATTGACTTGTTTATTTTGATATTTTATTTTTTTACACCTAATGTACGTACATAGTTAATAACCTGCCAACGTTGTTCGTCGGTCATTTCTTTTTTAAAAGAAGGCATTGGTTTTCTTCCTTCAGTTACTTTCCAAAAAATAGAGCCATCTGTTTGTTTTTGAAACTGATCTTTAGTAAAATCTTTTGGGTTTACGTCCAACTCCTCGCTTTTTGGACCGTCGCCTTTACCTTTTGTGCCATGGCAGGATTTGCAACTGTTTATATAAATAATTTTCCCTGCTGCAATTGATTGTGTATTTGAAGAAACAGGATTTGCTTTTTTACAGGCATCCGACGGAGCATTCCATTCTTTATTTTGATTTATAGGAGCAAATGCTAACAAAGTAGAAACAACTCCTGTAACTATTCCGAATACTATTAAATTTGATAATTTTGTCCGGAAGCTTTCGGATTTGATTAATTTTTGATTATTTTTTGACATAACTTTAATATTTAAGAATTATTAGTGTCTTTTTTAATTTTCAGTAATTGAAAGAAGATGAAAAAATAAGTACACCATACTCCTCCAAAGAGAATTAATATTGTAAGAATAAGTGGCAGTGGAGCACTAGGTTCCCAAAGAGCACGTGGAAACGGATCTTTTTCAGTTGCAAGAACAGTACCCCATAGTGTTACAGCATTATTTTCAACACTTCCAAATTTCTCGTTATCTTCTATTCTAGCTACAACTGTTATAGCCCCGGCAGTATCGCCAGGAATACCTTTAGGGTAGGCAAATGAAGCTTCACCATTTTCGTTGGTACTTATAGCGTTTTCTTCTGATGCCGGCACAAAACCAAATAGTCGCTGTACGTAAAATTTAACTTCTACATCTTTTACAGGTATTTCTTTACCTTCTTTATTAACTTCTGTAACTATAACTGTTGCAAGTCGGGATGTGTCATTTGGGTTTAATTTAAGCGAGAAATTTACATCTTTATAATAAATCGTTTCTTCAGCATCTTCATACAATTTGTCATTTTCAATTTTAGCTATTATAGTAAAAGCATTTCCTGTGTCTAACGGTAATCCTTTTTGAAGTGTAATTACCGCTTCACCTTTATTGTTAGTGTTGACGCTTTGAATTAAACGCTCCTCAATACCATCTTTAAAATAAAAGTTTATTTGTACATTTTTTGCCGAAACAAATTTTCCTTTTTCATTTCTTGCTTTAACAATTGCATTAGCTGTTTTACTCTGGTCAGCTTTTTTGCGATATGATAATTCGATTGTAGCTTCACTTTTCTCAGTAGTTTCTGTTTTTTCTTGAGCAAAAATATTACAGAAAAAAATCGAAAGGATTATTGAAAGACAAATACTTTTTAATATATATATGCAATTTATTGTTCTATTCTTTTTCATATTTTAGCTTATTAATACTGTAGGATTTTGCTTACCTTCATTAATTATTTTTGCTTCCTCCTCTTCTCTTTTCTCTCTAAGTTCTATAGCTGCTTTCTTATCATATTCAATTTTTATACCTTCTTCTACTTCCCATACAGCCATCATGGGAAAGAGTTTTGAAAATAGAGTAATTACGAAAAATATTCCTGCAAGGCATGCTGCTGTAATAGAAAATTCAACATAGTTTGGAAAATAACTTGACCAGTCGCCTGGAACTTCCTGAATAGGCATATATGGGTGTAAAAGTGTTGGTACTACAATTAAATATCTTTTTACCCATGCACCTGCAACAATAACTATACATGCAATAACAAGCGGTGTTATTTTTCGACCTTTTGGGAATGACATTATAATAATAGGTAACAATACTGTACCAAACTGGCAAGTCCAGAAAGCTAATGAATAACTGCCCGAAAATAAATCGCTCAACAAATGTCCTTCAGAGGTTGCCATTTTATAAGCTGGGATCCAATATTCATTGAGATTTAAATAAGCATAAATAAGTGTAAGTGCTAATACTATACGTCCAATTAAATCAAAATGCCGGGGTGTAAGATATTTTTCGAGGTGATAGAGTTTACGAAAAGCAGCCATTCCTAATATTACACCTGCAGAACCCGAATAAAGTGCGCCGGCTACAAAGT
>JAVHRE010000404.1:0-10137 GCA_036171495.1 Bacteroidales bacterium | reverse complement strand
ACTACAAACGGGAATAAATTGAGTTTTACCTTTCTGAACTCCCTCTCCTTTGGAGAGGGGCGGGGTGAGGTTATAAAAAAATAAAAACTCAAATTATGCTTATTCAAAGTATAATTTTATTAGTTTTGGCAATAAAAAATTTCCCTGGTATTTTAGAAAAATGTTAGCTGTTTCGTCAAATATTCAAAATTTTATTAACCAATTATTAATATGGCGTTTAAAGCATGTTAGCGACAAGTATTTTATAATTTTTTTAAGTATAATTATCGGAATTTTAGCTGGTTTAACAGCAGTTTTAATTAAAAATGCTGTTCATTTTATAGGTTATCTAATAACTTTTAATTTTTACGATAAATATCAAAACTTTTTTTTACTGGCATATCCATTTTTAGGTATTTTGTTAGTAATAATACTTGTAAAGTTTGTGATTAAAAAAAATCCCAAACCCGAAATTCCTAATGTGTTATATGCAATTTCCCGATTAGAAGGAAAAATGAAACCTTCAAATATATACACAACAATTATAGCAAGTTCATTAACAGTAGGTTTTGGTGGTTCAGTTGGGCTTGAAGGTCCATCTGTAACAACAGGTGCAACAGTAGGTTCAACAATTGCTCAATTACTACGATTAAACTACAAGCAAACTGTTTTGTTAATTGCTTGCGCTGGTGCTGCTGCTATTGCTTCACTTTTTAAAGCACCAATTACAGGTGTCGTTTTTGCTCTCGAAATTTTTATGCTCGATTTAACAATGGCGTCAATTTTACCTTTATTAATTTCATCAGCTTTTGGCGCTTTAACTTCTTACCTGTTTTTTGGGCAAGATGTGATTTATGATTTTCAGCTAATTAGTAAATTTAATATTAGAGAAATTCCTTATTATTTAATTCTTGGCATTTTAACCGGATTTTTTTCATTGTATTTTACAATTATTCAAGTTGAAACAAAAAAAATATTTAAAAAATTCTCATCATGGGTGCTACGACTTGTAATAGGTGGAATTATTCTTGGAGTGATGATTTTCATAATGCCATCTTTATTTGGCGAAGGTTATCGAACTGTTAACTCTTGTTTACACGGCGATTACTCTTTTCTTTTCGAGCACAGCTTGTTTTACGGTTATCGTAACAATATTTACTCGATTATATTAATGTTTTTAGCATTGGTAATTTTTAAATCAATTGCAACTGCTGTAACATTTGGTGCCGGTGGGGTAGGTGGCATTTTTGCTCCAGTACTTTTTCTTGGTGCAAATATTGGTTTTTTGTTTTCCAAAATATTTGAAGTTTTAGGAATAAATTTATCTGAAAGTAATTTTGCCTTAGTGGGAATGGCAGGTTTGCTTTCGGGTGTTATGTATGCTCCGCTTACCGGCATATTTTTAATTGCCGAAATTACTAATGGTTACGAGCTTATTTTTCCATTAATGTTAGTTTCAACAATTTCGTTTGCTATTAATAGAAGTTTTAATCCTCATTCAATTTACACAAGAAAACTTGCTCAAAATGGAAATTTAATAACACACAACAAAGATAGAGCAGTTCTTTCTTTAATGAAAGTTGACAATCTTATTGAAAATAATTTTATTCCGGTACATCCCGATGATTCGTTAAGAAAATTGGTTGACGCAATAAGCAGGTCAAATAGAAATATTTATCCGGTTGTTGATAAAGAAAACAATTTTATTGGCATTGTGTTTTTAGACCATATAAAGCATATTATTTTTAAACAAGAATTTTATGATTCTATGTTTGTTAAGGACGTGAGTTTTATACCTCAAGCAACTGTTTCGCCTGATGATACAATGCGTGATGTTGTTAAAAAATTTCATCTAACAGGCAATTACAATATTCCAGTTGTTAAAGATGGCAAATATTTAGGATTTATTTCGAGAGCAAATGTGTTTTCGGAATATCGTAAAAAATTAAAATATTTTTCAGAAGAGTAATTGTTACAACTCTTTAATTAATTCTTTAATTATTAATGTCATAAGTGGTTCGGCTCTTTCGGCAACATTTTGCACATCGGCATGAGTAACTTTTACAATTCTACCTGGTACACCTATATCAGTAATTATTGAAATTGCAAAACACGGAATTCCCATGTGGTGTGCAACAATTATTTCGGGAACTGTTGACATTCCAACTGCGTCGCTTCCAATAATTCTAAAATGTTTATATTCCGAGGGTGTTTCTAAAGTTGGACCAGTAACGCCTGTATAAGTACCTTTCTGGACTTTAATATTATTTTTTTTAGCAATAGCTTCGGCTTTTGCAATTAGTTTTTTATCGTAAGCATCGCTCATATCGGGAAAACGAGGACCTAATTCGGAATAATTTTTTCCTATTAATGGATTGGGAATTAAATTTATATGGTCATTAATAATCATTAAGTCTCCAATTTCGAAATCGGGATTTACACCTCCACTTGCATTCGATACAATTAAATTTTTTATGCCTAACTTTTTCATTACCCGAACAGGAAATGTAACTTGTTGCATGTTATAACCTTCGTAATAATGAAATCGTCCTTGCATGGCAATAACTTTTTTGCCCGATAAATTTCCAAAAATAAGTTTTCCCTGATGACCTTCGACAGTAGAAATAGGAAAATTCGGAATGTTTTGGTATTCTAAAACGTTTAAAATTTCAATTTCGCGGACTAATCCACCTAATCCGGTTCCCAAAATAATTCCGACTTCCGGCTTACTATTTATTTCATTAAGAATAAATTGAGCTGATTGGTTTATTTTTTCTAACATATTCTACAATTTGTTTATTAAATCTGTTTTTATCGTTGTAAAGAAAATCAATTTCTATGGGAATATAAAATGCCGGGATATTTTCTAATAAATTACTATTGTTGATTTCGCGTAAGCGATACATGTCTTTTTCGGTAGTAATCAATATTTTATTATTGCTTTGTATGTTGTTATATGTATTAGAAATATTTTCAATATCTTTTTTCTTAAAGTAATAATGGTCTTTAAAAGATATGTGAATAATTGATAATGAGAATTTTCTTATATGTTTTAAAAGTTCATTTGGCTCGGCAATGCCAGTTACAAGTACAACATCGTATTTGTTTTTTGTGAAACTATAATTTATTGCAGATGTTTTACCCGGAAAAATTGTTACCGGATTTTTGTATTTTATTGTAGTAAAATACAGTGTTTGAAAAGGATAAAGTCGCAAATCTTTTTCGAGTAAGCGACGTTCTATGGGTTTTATTTCGCAGGGCATTTTAGTAACAATAATAATATTGGCTCTTATTCTACTTTTTCCTTTTTCACGTAAATCTCCATAAGGTAATAAATGGTCGTTTTTTAATTGTCTGTTAAAATCAATTAAAAGTATTGATAATCCTGGTTTTACGTATCTATGTTGGAATGCATCATCAAGTATTATAGCTTGAATATGTTTTTTTGTTTCAGATAAAAGTTTTTTAATGCCTTCAACGCGGCTTTCGTCAACCGAAACAGTGATTTCCGGATAATTGTTTTTTATTTGTAATGGTTCGTCGCCAACTTCATAAGCTTTAGAATCGGTATGGACTTCTTTATAACCACGAGTTTTTCTTTTATAACCGCGACTTAATGTAGCAATTTTAAATTCAGATTTTAATAAACCTGCAACATATTCAGTATGTGGAGTTTTTCCTGTGCCTCCAACTGTAATGTTGCCAATACTAATAATTGGTATTGAAAATTCTTTAGATGTAAGAATATTTAGCTCAAATAACAAATTGCGTAATTGAACTATTAATCCATAAAATAAAGATAATAAGTAAAGTAAAAATCCGTATTTTCTTTTATTTCTCGTCATTTTATTATATTATAACTTATGCAAAGGTTTATTTTTACCACAATAGAGATTAACGATTAACGATTACGAATTACGGGGTTTTACTCGTAATTGAATATTCGTAATTATTATTCATTAATCCTAAATTTTTCTATCTCTGTGGCTAATATTATTTTTTGTGTAAGTCATGTTTATAAAACGTGCTAAAATAGTAAATCTCAATGAATAAAAAAATTAAAGTTGTAAATGTTATGTTAAAGTGATTGATAATCAGGAATTTCTTTAATAAAAGTTATTTTGCCTGTTTTATAATCAATAATACAACAAATATTTAAAATGCCATTTGTTACAAGCAGATATTTTGTTTTAGTTACAATGTTGTACCTTCCAGCTTGTTGCAAAGTGTTATTCCCTATTTTAATATTTGGGGCTTTGCATTCAGCAAGCAAAATCGGATTCGCATCACGAGAAAAAACAACAAGGTCGCTTCGCACATTATTATTGTTTACAGTAAACGAATGTTCGAGTTTTATTAATCCTTCGGGATATTTTAGCTCTTCAATTAAATACCAAACTAAATGTTGCCGAACCCATTCTTCGGGCGTTAAGGCAACGAATTTCTTTCTTAAACGGTCAAATACTTGCATTTTTTCTTCAATAATGCGAATGTTTAGAGGATATGTTGGAAAATTTAACGCTTGCATTTTAATTTTTGTAATTACACTAATTAAAATATAAAAAGATTGCCACTGATTCACAGATTATAAAATAACTCTTTTTGTCACTAATGAGTTTTCGCCAAAGTTGACAATTAAACCTAAAGGACATTTAGATATTCCTAAATAATTTATTACCCAATTGTAATGTTCATCTACTATTCCTTTCTTCGCTTTTACTTCCAATATAATTTTGTTATACACTACAAAGTCAGCAAAAAAACAATGAGGTAGAATTATTTCTTTGTATTCAACTTCATATTTCTTCTCACGTTCGTAGGGAATTTCTTTCTTTTTAAATTCATATTCAATAGCATCTTTATAAACTATTTCTAACAAACCTTTTCCCAAAATGCGATGAACTTCCATACATATGCCTATAATTTCATAACTTTCTTTTTGAAACGGATAATCTTTTTCTGTGTACTGCATAATATTTATCTTTAAATCAGTTATTTTAATTAATTTAATCTGTGAATCTGTGGCTATTTATTTTAAACTGATACAAAAATAGAATATTCTTTGAGTTTTTTCGGTTACCTTTGTCAAAAATTAATTAATGAAAACTAAAGAAGATATTGTTAATGATTGGTTACCAAGATATACAGGACAACCATTATCTGATTTTGGAGAATATATATTGTTAACTAACTTTCAACTTTATGTTGAATTATTTGCGAAATGGAATAAAGTTAAAGTTTTAGGTTTAGATAAACCTATGTCGAGTGCTACTGCAAATGATATTACAATAATAAATTTTGGAATGGGTAGCCCAAATGCAGCTACAATAATGGATTTGTTAAGTGCAATTTCGCCTAAAGCAGTTTTATTTCTTGGAAAATGCGGTGGAATAAAAAGAAAAAATAATTTAGGCGACCTTATTTTACCTATTGCAGCAATACGAAGCGAAGGAACATCAAACGATTACTTGCCACCGGAAATACCGGCATTACCTGCATTCTCGTTACAACGTGCAGTGTCTTCTGCAATTCGTGACCATAAACGCGATTATTGGACCGGAGTGGTTTTTACCACAAATAAAAGAGTTTGGGAACACGATGACAGATTTAAAAAGTATCTCGAAAAAACCCGTGCCATGGCTATTGATATGGAAACTGCAACGATTTTTGTTGTTGGTTTTGCAAACGGAATACCATCCGGTGCATTGCTTTTGGTTTCTGACCAACCAATGATTTCAACCGGAATTAAAACTACTAAAAGCGATAAAAAAGTTACTGATAAGTTTGTGCAAGACCACTTAAAAATTGGAATAGATGCTTTAATTGAAATTAGAAACGATGGACGTTCGGTTAAACATTTAAAATTCGACCAATTTTAATGACTTACGAGCAAATAATAAAAGATTTAACAAATAAAATTTATAAACCCATTTATTATTTAATGGGCGATGAAGCTTATTATATTGATAAAGTTACCGATTTTATTGCTAATAATATTCTTTCTGAAGATTCACGTTCTTTTAACCAAACCATTTTATATGGTAAAGATGTTGATTTAGCAACTGTTGTTACCGCTGCTAAGCGTTTTCCGATGATGTCTGATTATCAGGTAATTATTGTTAAAGAAGCTCAAAACATTAAAGGTATTGATGGAAGTGAGGGAGTTGCAAAAAGTAAAAACATAAATCCACTTTTACATTATGCCGAAAATCCTTTAAAGTCAACTATTCTCGTAATTAATTTAAAATATAAATCGCTTGAAAAAAATCGAAAGCTTTATAAAATTTTAGATAAAACAGGAGTAATATTAGATAGTAAAAAACTTTACGATAACAAATTGCCCGATTGGATTTCTGCTCACTTTGTTAGTTTTCAAAAAAAAATTGAGCCGGGTGCTGCCTTTTTAATGGCAGAATCATTAGGCAGCGATTTGTGTAAAATTGCAAACGAAATTGAAAAACTTTTACTTGTTTTACCAAATGAAACTAAAGTTATAACATCCGACCATATTGAAAAACATATTGGTATAAGTAAGGAGTTTAATAATTTTGAATTACAAAAAGCTGTTGGAGCAAAAAATATTTTAAAAGCAAACCGAATTATTAATTATTTCGGAAAAAATCCTGCCGATAATCCAATGTTGCTTACTGTTAAAACATTATTCGATTATTTTGTAAAAATACTAATTTATCAATACACACCAAATAAATCGAAAGAAAATTTAGCTTCTGTAATGGGTGTAAATCCATATTTTATTGAAGAATATGTAACTGCTTCAAAAAAATATCCTGTTCAAAAAGTAATAAACAATATAAAAATATTGAGGCAATTCGATATGAAATCGAAAGGTGTTGACGTTGTTAGAACAGATGTTGGTGAACTTTTAAAAGAATTAGTTTTTAAATTAATTCACTAATCTTTTTTTCATTGGTCTGTTACACTCATAACAATTTGCCAACTATTGTCATTCTGAGTGATTAGCGAAGAACTTAGCGAAGCGATCTCACTGCTTGCTCCGCTTTTGCGGAGAACACCTTGAAAATAAAATTAAAATGTGAGTAATCTTATCCAGATTACAGTACCAAATCTCAAGGTTGAGTAACTTCCTACACACACAACGTCATTCCCGCGCAGGCGGGAATCTCCTTTGAAATTGGAATAATATGAGATTGCGTTCCGAACGCTTTGGAACAAGCTCACAATGGTTTTGTTATTATGGTTTGTAAACCACATACCACGGTAATGTTAAATTAACGAAATTATTCCACCAATAAAATTAATCTTTGTACTCGTTCAAAATTTCTGTATCTTTGATTATAATTTAATTCATAATTACCATGAAAACAAATATGAAATTAACTGCTGTCTTTGTGCCCGATGAAGATGGTGGTTATATTGCTTATATAGAAGAAATTCCTGGAGTAAACACTCAGGGAGGAACACTTGATGAAGCAAAAGCAAATATTCTTGATGCTCTCAACTTAGTTATGGAGGCTCGACGTTCTATGGCAGAAAAGGAATTAAAAAAGAGTCCTGCACCAAGAAGAAAATATATAAGAGAAGATATTGTTTTTGCATAATGAAAATAGTTGATTTTTTAAGACATTTAAAGATTCATCGCTGCGAATTATATAGAGAAGGCGGTAATCACAGTATATTCATAAATACTGTTAACAATAAAATTTCATCCGTTCCAAGACACAAAGAAATTAAAAACAATTTGTGTAGGAAAATATGCAAAGACTTGGAAATACCATCACCATTTTAACCCTTCAACACAAGCGTAAACACTACCTGTCCCGATTTTTCGAGATTCCGCTTTTCCGCTATACCCCCCATTATGTTATACCATTACTTATTAAGTTTTAGTTCATAGTCCCGCTTAGGTGGGAGACTATTACAGATACCGTATCGGTATTAAAGGCTTTTGGCGCAGACATAATTTATTTTTTTGCAAAAAAACCTATTATATTTTAGTCCAATATAAATAAAAAAATAGTTATTAACATTATTGGACTAATTTATAAACAGTAATGGTATAATATGAGATTGCGGGGTCAAGCCCGCAATGACGCATGAGCTTTGTAGCCATTTCCATGGTCTGTAGCACATATAATAATTTACTAAATTTTTATTTTTAAAGGTATGTGAGCTATAAACTAATATTCTTTTTGATTTGTTTATATAATGAAAATTTATTATTTTTGCTTATAAAATTAATATTGAAAAAATTAAATTATGAGAACTGCTCAAGTAAAAATAATAGTAAGCAAAAGAGATTATATAAAATACGGATTTAACAACAGTGTTATTAACTTCTCTATGCTAAAAGAAAATATTTTACATGAATTATTTCAAAAGTCTATAGAAAAGTCTGTCAAGATTGCTAAAAAGATAGGTTTATCTGAAATGACTTTAGATGAAATTAATTCTGAAATAGAAAAAGTAAGGAAGAATGCATAAAATTGTTTTAGACACTAATATTATTATTTCTGCAATTATAAGTTTCGGATACCCTTACAGAATTTTGCATAATTTGGTTGCTACCGAAAGAATAAAAATTTGTTTATCTGAAAAGGTTTTGAATGAATATACTGAAGTCATAACCCGAACAAAGTTTGCACAATACAAAGATTTTAAACAAAATGCATTGTTCATTATTACAAACATTAAAAGAGTTGGTAAAATTTATAAGCCCAATGTACATTTGGATATAATTTCTGATAAAGCCGACAATAAATTTCTTGAATTAGCAGTATTTTCTAAAGCAGATTTTCTTATTACAGGTAACACAAACCATTTTACAATTTCTGAATATAACGGCGTAAGAATTATTTCGCCAAAAGATTATGTAGGAAATTTCTGGAAAGTTTAATTCATACCACTAAATTGTAAAGCTTCACCACGTTGTTAATGAAATTAATCCTTTGATTTTAGAATTGTATAAAGAAAATTTATAAATTTGAATATTAATTAAATTATAATGCAGACACAGGCATATTTCGAGGATATTCAATTTCATATTAAGAAAGAACTTTCTAAAGCAAAATACTCTATACAAATAGCAGTAGCTTGGTTTACCGATAGAGAAATTTTTGAATTGCTTTGCGATAAAGCAAAAAATAATGTTAAGATTGAGCTTCTTATAATAAATGATAAAATTAACAAAGGATGTGGAATTGAATTTGAGAAACTTAATAAACTTGGAAGTAATTTTTGGTTTGTTGGCAGCGGAAAAGAGAATGATAATATAATGCACAATAAATTCTGCATTATTGATTACGATACAATAATAACCAGTTCATACAATTGGAGTTTTAAAGCTCAAAATAATAATGAAAATATTACAATAATTAAAGATAACCCTGAGCTTGCAAAACAATTTGCAGTTGAAATAACTGCTATTAAAGAAAAATATCTTAACATTAAGAACGATAGTTTTAACATCAGTAAAATTCTAATTCGCCTCGAAACATTAAAAAATATAATTATTCTTGAGGATACAGAAGATATTAATTATCAGGTAAAAAAAATAAAATTACTCGTTAAAAGTCAAAATCAGTCAGATGTTTTAACTAAAGTTAATGATATAATTGTTCTGATTGAAAAAAGTAATTTCAGCAAAGCTATTTTATTAATATCTGAACTTGTAAATAAATACAAACAAATTGCAGTTTATATTGACCCCGATATTTCTGCATTAAAACTCGAAATTAAATCGCTCGAACTTCAGTTAAGCTCAATTGAAGATGAAAAAACTGATATTGAAAAATTAATCAGCGGCTTTGAAATCAGATACAATAGCGAATTAGGCGAATACCTTATTAAATTACTTAAAATAAGAAAAGAAAAACTAAAAGAAGAAGCCGAAAAAGACCAGACAAAGCAAACTGAGTTTGAAGAAGCCGAAAATGACTTTAACGAATTTGAAAATAATTATAACAACACAAAAGATAAAAAAACTTTTGAACTTACTGAATACGAGCAAAAAGATTTAAAATCAGCATTCCGTAAAGCATCTAAACTTTGCCATCCCGATGTGGTTTCCGAAGAATTTAAAGAAGAAGCCGAAAAAGTATTTAACGATTTAAAACAAGCGTATGACTTAAATGATATAAAGAAAGTAAATGAAATTTTAAAGAACCTCGAAAAAGGTAT
>JAVHRE010000403.1:0-1973 GCA_036171495.1 Bacteroidales bacterium | reverse complement strand
TAGATCGTTTTTTTGTGAATCAAATGTCGCCTATGCTATGTAGTTATTAGTAAATGTTTGCAAAAAAGTTGTCGATGCGATGAAAGACAGTCTGCCGAGGACTTTATTTTTCTGCGGAAATTTTCCTGTTACATAGCCCCCAACGATTAGCTAAATGATGAGGCCGCCTTCGTAAGTATAATTATAAAATTACTAGTGGCAAAAACAAATAAAATATAATTTTCTACCGCTATGAAATGTTTTTGCCACGCCCAATTACGATTGCGAACGCAAATGATGAAGTTTACTATTAACGGCCTTCTCATTTAGGTGATGTTGGGCGCATGTTTATTTTTCAGTCGAATTACAAATTCGATAAAAGTCAAAATAAAACTGTCGTAAAACAAAGTTCGTAAAATAAATAATGGTTGTAATATGTATATAATATTTTCTGCGTACCGGTCTACATGTCAGTAAACACAGGTCGTATTTCTTTTCTGCGTAATTATCTAAAGCTTGAGTAGTCCATTTATCCTTTCATTTTTGTCGGGTCTTGTCGGCTGTCGAAGATGTCGGTTATGTAAATAGTCCGGTTTATTATGCGATAAATAATTTTGTAATGAGATTCGATTACCCTCCGGTGATTGAGTCCTAAGTGTTCTAGGTATTCTTCCCGTCTGCCGGAAGATGGATTTTTAATAAGCTTATCTGCCCGATCTAATATGCTGTTGCGCACAGTTTCCAATGTTTCAATGCTTACGTGTGGAGCAATAAATTCCAAAGATTCTTCTAGACTTTTTAATGCCTGTTCGGTATAAACTAATTTCATTTGATTAGTTTATCTGTTTGCCGAATGATTTCTGCTCTGTTTAATACCCGCCCCTCTTTTATATCTTCTTCTGACCGCATTGCCCTATGGGTAAGTTTTTCACGTAAGACAGTATCAAGTGTGGTCTTCTTTAACAGAGCCTTGATAGCTTTTAATATGCTCAAATCCATTTCCCTTTCTATAAGTTCTTTTAACTCTGTTTTGATGGCTATTGCACTCATGATTTAAAATTTTTAGTTTTCTCAAAGTTAATGATTTTTCACTTAAATAACAATACCGGTTGTATTAAAAAGTTTTTATTTAAAGTCGAAATGCGACTTCAAAAAAAGTTCATTGTCTACAAGTCAGTAAACGCAGGTCGAAAAAACACACGGTACTTTCGCAGATTAGTATCATTTATATTTACTACAATCGCAATTGTCTGCAAAAAAATGTTTCTGCTTAGGATA
Source organism: Bacteroidales bacterium (assembly GCA_036171495.1). Classification (GTDB taxonomy): domain Bacteria; phylum Bacteroidota; class Bacteroidia; order Bacteroidales; family GWA2-32-17; genus GWA2-32-17. Next base: position 716 of record JAVHRE010000403.1, on the reverse strand, counting down.
GCCTAACTCAAATGATTTGCAAATGTCTGGACAGCCAATTGTTGGTTTTAGCATATTTTCATACCAACATTTTCGAACACCTCTGTCGAAATAGGCTTTTGCAAATTTTGGATTTATTGAAATTGCTTTATCATAATCATACCACTGCGATTTCTTTTCATTAGCTGTGTACCCTATGTCTGATTTTGCATTTGCCCTTTCGTTAAATGCTTCTGCATATTCGGGGTTTAATTCAATAGCTTTGTCGAAGTTATTAATAGCATCTTTATATTTTTTCTGTTCAAGAAAAAGAAGTCCACTAATATAAAAAGCTTTAGCATTGCTGGTATCGATGGCTATTTGAGTTGTATCATTGTCTTGTAGATTAAAATTTTCGAATTTAGAAGATGCCACCAATGTTTGGGCGAAGAGAGTCAAAACAAAAATTGTCCAATTGGTCATGGGTGTTTTCATATAATTTGAACTAATATTGAAATAAGTTTATAAATATTTCAGTTGTTTTCTCCGCAAGTCACCTAACTCCTCATTTCCACGCCTGCCGTCACTTTATGCGTTCACAATAAATAACAATAACAGTTATACTTAAAATGTTTTAATAAAAAAGTCGAAATGCGATTTCTTTTTTTTTTGAAAACTTGCGCCCAACGATTAGCTAAGTGACGTGGCCGATTTCGTGAACGAAATTATAAAATTACCAGTGGCAAAAACAAATAAAA
>JAVHRE010000402.1:0-1997 GCA_036171495.1 Bacteroidales bacterium | reverse complement strand
AATTATGACAACAAAAAAGACAAAAACCAAAACTAAAGCTAAACCAAAGACGGTAAAAACTGTAAAAAAAACAATTGAGAAAACCGCAGTTGGAGTGACTAATGAAGACATTGCAAAAAGAGCTTACAAAATATATGTCGAAACAGGCAACAACAACGAGTTAGAAAATTGGAAACTAGCCGAAAAAGAACTTATCAAAGAACAATAAACAAAGTTAAAAGTTAAAAGTTAAAAGTTAAAAGTGAAAAGTAATTCAATATTTTGATTCATGCAACAAAGTCAATCACAAATCACAAATCCGAAATTATAAAATGAAAGTATTAATGTTTGGGTGGGAGTTTCCGCCACATATTACAGGTGGCTTAGGAACAGCTTGTTATGGGCTTATTAAAGGGCTTGCTAAACATGGTGTTGATGTTGTGTTTATTGTTCCACGTCTTTTTGGCGATGAAGATTCCCGCTCTGCATTTTTGCTAAATGCCAGTGATGTTGAAATTAACGAAAGAAATTTTAATTATGCTGAATATTGGAAACATATTTCGTATTACGAAATTGGCTCTAACTTAATTCCTTACGTTACCCCAGAAGATTTTAAACGAATGATTAATGAAAGCAAACTCGAAGGTAAATCTAAAAGCGAAAATATTTTTAAAGCTAAATATAAGTTTTCGGGAAAATACGGTAAAGATTTATACGAAGAAGTGAGTCGTTATGCGTTAGTTGCATCGGTGTTAGCCAAGGAACATAGGCACGATGTTATTCATGCTCACGATTGGCTCACTTATCCGGCAGGAATTGCAGCTAAAAAAGTTTCCAATAAACCTTTGGTTATTCATGTTCACGCAACCGAATTTGACCGAAGTGGTGAAAAGATTAACCAATTTGTATATGATATTGAAAAAAAAGGAATGGAAGTCGCCGATAGAATTATTACAGTTAGCAATTTAACGCGAAATATTGTAATTGAAAGGTACGGAATAAGTCCCGATAAAGTTTTTACTGTTCATAATGCAGTAGAAAATTTATGTGATTCAAATATCTCACAAAATAAAGGATTTCCCGAAAAACTTGTTGCTTTTCTTGGTAGAGTTACTTTTCAAAAAGGTCCCGATTATTTTGTTGAAGCGGCTAACAAAGTACTTCAAAAAGATGAAAATGTGAGATTTGTTATGGCTGGCAGTGGCGATATGTTATACCGCATGGTTCGGCGTGTGGGACAGCTTGGTATTAGTAATCGTTTTCAGTTTACGGGATTTTTAAAAGGTGACGATGTGAATCGTTTGTTCGCAATTAGTGATGTTTATGTAATGCCTTCGGTTTCTGAGCCATTTGGTATTTCGCCTCTCGAAGCAATGCGTTCAAGCGTTCCTGTAATTATTTCAAAACAATCGGGAGTTGCCGAAGTTTTAAAATATGCAATTAAAGTTGACTTTTGGGATATAGATGCCTTATCTGATGCTATTTACGGACTAATTAATTATCAGGGACTATCTAAAATGTTTCGCAAATATGGTCGCGATGAGGTGGACAATTTAAAGTGGGAAAATGCTGCACTAAATGTTAAAAATATTTATGAATCAATAATCAAACACTAAACCAGCCAAATGTTTGATTTATGATATTTGATTTAAGATTTAAAAATTAATTTTAGAATAGATGAATAAAGAAGAATTAAAAAGCAGAACAAAAACATTTGCTTTATCAATTATAAAAATTATTGATAAAGTTCCAAGGACTGTTTCAGGAAACGTGATTGCAAAACAAATAGTTCGTTCTGCAACTTCTGTTGGAGCAAATTATAGAGCTGCTTGTCGTGCCAAATCGAATAAAGAATCATTGTTAGTTAATCAAGAATTGATAAATCCATTATTGAAAGAAAGCAATGAATTAACAGCAATTTTTACTGCAACTGGTAAAACTATGCATTCAAACCTTAATTCAAAAAAATCATAAATTCGAAATCAAAAATCATAAATTCGAAATCAAAAATCATAAAT
>JAVHRE010000401.1:1755-10323 GCA_036171495.1 Bacteroidales bacterium | reverse complement strand
GGACTTCTAAAAATTAATGTTACGTCATTCCGAACTTGTTTCGGAATCTGATTATTAGGCAATTATGAGATGCTGATTCCGCCTAAGCGGGACAGCATGACGAATTGAGTATTTTTAGCCCCCTTAGTTATTTCTATTTATTTCAACTTTTATCTTTTTGCTTTTATCTTTTTACTTTACAACTTTCAACTTTATAAACTTTATACTTCTCATTTTCCGTTTAATGTTTGTGTTCCGTTTCTTTTAACTAATAAATAAAGTATAAAAGTGAATAACAAACAGGTTGACAGTAATATAAACCCAATCCAATAATCACCTTTCTTTTGAAATATTAAAGCAAGAAAAATCAATAAACATGCAAACATTGATAAAATAAAGGTAGAAAACATGTGCGATAGCCCAAGCTTTAGAAGCATGTGGTGTAAATGGTTTTGGTCTGCTTTAAATGGAGGGCGTTTGTGCCACAAACGAATACAAAAAACACGAACTAAATCGAATAATGGTAAAAACAAAAATGACATGGCAATTAAAGGAATTGAATAATGAACAACTATTAGTGTTTCTTTGAAGGTCTTTATTTCAACAAATTCAATTGCTAAAAATGCAATTATAAAACCAACAACCATAGAACCGGTATCGCCCATAAATATTCTTGCTGGAGTAATGTTATATCTTAAAAACCCGAATAATGCTCCGGCTAAAGAGAATGCAAGAATTGACTGCTGATGGCTTATTCCTGTATAATAAAAGAAAACACCAAATGCCATTGAAGCAATTATTCCCATACTTGCCGCAAGCCCATTAATTCCATCAATTAGGTTGTATGCATTAATAATTACCAAAATAGTAAATATTGAAAATACGACACTTGTAATATAAGGTAACTCTGATATTCCAAAGATGTTATAAAAATTTGCAATTCTTAAATCACCCCAAATTACTACAATTGATGCAGCAAATATTTGTCCTATAGCTTTTTTTATTGGCGATAAGCCAATAACGTCATCTTTTATACCAATTACCGAAATAACAATAAGCGAGGTTGTTACATATTGAAGGTGGGGACAATCATTGAATTTAGTCCAAAAAGTCATTGCAAAAACAAATCCTAAAAAAATACCCACTCCACCAAGTGTTGGAATATTTCTTAAATGAATTTTACGTTCGTCCGGAAAATCATAAAGTTTTTTAGCATTAGCTATTTTAATTATAACCGGAATGGTTAAAAAAGAAATTGCAAAAGCAGTAAAAAAGGCTAAGATAATATTATAAATCTCGTTATTAATCATATTGTTTTGAGAAAGCAAAATTATATTAAATAAATTAAAACCAAAAAGTATTTCATTGTTTATGGTTCTATGTTTATTGTCATACATTGTCAAACAATTGAATGGCTATTGAGTGCCTATTGTTTTATCTTTTAACTTTCAACTTCTAACTATGTCCTATGTTTTTCATTTTCATCTAATAAAATATTCAAATAGCTATGATATCTCGATTCGGCTACTTCGCCTGAAATGACGGCATTTTTAACTGCACAATTCGGTTCGTGAGTATGCGTACAATTATAATACTGACAATTTTGGGTTAATTTAAACATTTCAGGGAAATAGTGAAACAATTCTTCATTTTTAATATTTATTAAGCCGAATCCTTTTATTCCTGGTGTGTCAATTATAAATCCCCCATTTGACAATTCAAACATTTCGCTAAACGTAGTAGTATGTTTACCTTTTAAATGATATTCTGAAATTTCTGCCACTTTCAAATTATAGTCGGGTTCAATACAATTAATTAAACTTGATTTGCCAACTCCCGAATTTCCAAAAATAAGACTTGTTTTTTTATTTAAAAGTTGCCGAAAATTTTCAATTCCTTCATTTGTTTTTGCAGAAACGTTTATACATTTATAACCAATTTTATTGTAAATTGTTTTTAATTTGTTTAATAATTCTAAATGCTTTTCGTTGTATATATCAATTTTATTAAAAACTAAAACCGTTGGTATTTTATATGCTTGGGCTGTGCATAAATATCTATCAATAAACTCAGTATTAGTTTCAGGTCGTACTATAGTAATAATAAGACAAGTTTGGTCGAGATTTGCAGCAATTACATGGTTTTGTCGCGATAAATTTACTGAACGTCTAACAATGTAATTTCTTCTTTCTTTTACAAATGTGATATTTCCAGTTGAACCATTATCTTCAATCTCAACCCAATCGCCAACTACAACTGGATTAGTGCTTTTTGAATAAGAAAGTCGTAATTTGCCACATATATTACAAGCTATGGTTTTTTCATTTATTGTGCGAACGATAAAATTTTTCCCAGTTGATTTTAATACTAACGCCAGCATTTAATTAATTTTTAACAAAAGTAACAATTTAATAACTGATGTTAAGTAGTGTCTGTCTATAATATCATAAATAGTAAAAAGTCCCAAATTCCAAGAAAAAAAGAAAAAATATAACAAATCACAAATGACTAATAGACAATGGTTAATGGCATTTTTTTTCTTGAGATTTGGGACTTGAGATTTGAGGCTTGGGGCTTTCATTTTTGAAAATCTTTGACTTTATGGACAGGCACTAAGTAGTGTCTATAAGAAAACTCATGAATTCGCTCTTATTTAGAGTTTATCCGTAATGTCTGGCATTTTTGAAAAATTAAAAGTTTATGGTTTGCAACTTTCCGAAAGTTTGCAAAGGCTCTGGCAACGTTAACTTTCAGAAAGTTTCAAACTACAAACAAATGAACCAAAGATTGATATTACAGACTGGCACTATTTAGTGTCTGTCTATAAAGTGTTTGAGTCAGAACTTAGCGAAGCGATCTCACTGCCTGTTCCGAACTTGTTTCGGAAAACACCAATAAAAAATAAAAATATATGTGAGTAATGTTCGATTTCTCCCGCTTAGGCGAGACGAAGTTGTAAAAATTAAGGAGTTCCGCCTAAGCGGAATGATTGCTTTTTTATAGTGAGAATAACACAAAAATCGGACATTATGGACGAACACTATGTGATACTATCAAACTTGTAGCAATAAATGTAACAAATCCAATAATAGAACCTTTTATAGCATTTTTAATTTTTTTATCTTTTGCCGATATTTCGTAACCATACTGATGATACGGATAATAAATCTGCTCATCTGTTGGTGTTATTTCTGGTTTTATGGTATTCTGTAAGCCATAAACTTCTTTTTTAGGATTTTCAGTAATTACAATACTCTCTTCAGTTGGAAAAACCATATTAATTTTTGGGTTTTTTATACCCGTAATAAAAACATACGATGAAGGAATAACTGTTCCCCAAAATCCGAATATTCCTCCGGCAGCACCAGCTACAAATCCTCCCATAGTTGCTAAAGGAGCTTGATATTGCTTTTTGCCATCTTGTAATCCTTTAATAAAATACGACATTTCAATAGTGCTAAAAACTAAACCGCTATTTGAGTCAGGTTTATACAAAATTGTTGTTTGGTTATTTTTTATAAAAGAATAAATTTCATCATTATAAATAAGTTTTGATGAATTAAAAATACTTCTATTATTCCATATTCTAATATAAGTTTTAGAAATTTCGGAAATTTGCCCTGCATAACTTTTACCTGATAAAAGAAAAAGACTGTCTTGTGAAAAAGCATTGCTTATTACTAAGACAAACATTGCTAAAATTACTATTTTTGTTTTCATGACGTTTAAAATTTTATGTGCACAAAGTATTAAATATAATTCGCTGAAAGCAAGAGGTTAAACACTTGATTTTAATGAGTAAAAAGACCTGAAAACTTACAAATAGATGTTATAAAACATTTATGTTTTTATTTAATTTAAAAATATTTAATTTTGATACATTATATAAACGTAATAATCTATTAAAATGAATACAGAAACATTAAATTTCAGAATCGAAAAAGACACCATGGGAACAATTGAGGTTCCTGCCGATAAATATTGGGGTGCACAAACTCAACGTTCGGTAAATAATTTTAAAATTGGCAATAACACTATGCCAATAGAAATTATAAGAGGTTTCGCAATTTTAAAAAAGGCATCGGCTTTAACAAATTGTGAATTAGGTGTTTTAGTAAAAGAAAAAGCCGACCTTATTTCAAAAGTTTGCGACGAAATTTTAGCGGGAAAATTAAACGACCAGTTTCCGCTTGTAGTTTGGCAAACAGGTTCGGGCACTCAAAGCAATATGAACGTAAATGAAGTTGTTGCTAATCGCGGACATGTAATATTAGGGAATAAATTAGGTGAAGGAAAAACATTTCTTCATCCAAACGATGATGTAAATAAATCGCAAAGTTCTAACGACACTTTCCCTACTGCAATGCACATTGCAGCATATAAAATGCTTGTTGAAACAACTATTCCTGGAGTAGAAACGTTGAAAAACACTTTAGCAAAAAAAGTGGATGGTTTTAAAGAAATCATTAAAATTGGTCGTACACATTGGCAAGATGCTACTCCTTTAACATTGGGACAGGAATTTTCGGGTTATGTTAAAATGCTTGAACATGGATTAGAAGCATTAAAAAACACATTAAAACATCTTTCTGAATTAGCACTTGGCGGAACGGCTGTTGGTACTGGATTAAATTGCCCTAAAGGTTATGCCGGGTTAGTTGCTAAAAAAATAGCTGAACTTACTAAAAATCCATTTGTTACTGCCCCTAATAAATTTGAAGCTTTAGCTGCACACGATGCAATGGTTGAAGTTTCGGGAGCATTAAAACAATTGGCAACAAGTTTAAACAAAATCGCAAATGATGTTCGCATTATGGCATCCGGTCCACGAAGCGGAATTGGCGAAATACTTATTCCCGAAAATGAACCTGGAAGTTCTATTATGCCCGGTAAGGTTAATCCCACTCAGGTTGAAGCCCTTACACAAGTTTGCATACAGGTAATTGCTAACGATATGGCAATTTCTATTGGCGACATGAATGGATTTTTTGAATTGAATGTTTACAAACCAATGATTATATTTAACTTATTAAATTCTGCCCGTTTACTTGGCGATGCCTGCGTTTCGTTTAATGATAATTGTGCTAAAGGTATTGAAGCAAATATTCCAATTTTACAAAAAAATCTTGCTAATTCCTTAATGCTTGTAACTGCATTAAATACTCATATTGGCTATGAAAATTCTGCTAAAATTGCCAAAAAAGCTCATAAAGATGGAACAACTTTAAAGAAATCGGCTTTAGAATTAGGTTTAGTTACCGAAGAACAATTTAACGAATGGGTTGACCCTAAAAAAATGTTGGGATAATATAACAAAAAAATAAAAATGATTTTTAGTGTTTGTCAATAATGTCAACTTAATATTTTCATTTTAGATTTTGGATTTTTGATTGAGTAAAAGAACTTTCCGAAAGTTTGCTAAGCCTCTTGCTTTAATAACTTTCGGAAAGTTTAAATTCACAAACTTGTGGTGAGCGGAGTCGAACTTGAAATTATCACAAACTTTTTATAGACAAGCACTAATGGTTGAGTGCCTGCAAGAAAACACATAAATTTGCTTTTATTTAGTTCAATGGCTAAATTGTTAATATAATCCCCCTAACCCTCCTTCGATAGTTCGACAAGCTCACTACAAGCTAAGCTCAGGACAAGCTCTTTAAATAAGGGGGAATTGTTAAATTGTTATTCAACAACAATTTAACAATTGTTAGAAAATGTAATTTTTAAGTAGTTTTCTTTCTAACACTATATATCTTTGCCAAATTTTGCAAATGAAAACAAAACAAAGCGAAAGCTCAATTGCAGCTTTTATTTTTTTAGCTTTTATTTGGGGTTCATCTTTTATTTTAATGAAACGTGGGCTCGAAGTTTTTAATGCTAATCAGGTTGCTGCTATTCGTATTTTTTTATCTTTTATTGTGCTTTTGCCGTTTGCCGTTTCACGATTACACAAATTAAATTTTAAACTATTAATTTTTGTTTCATTATCTGGCTTTTTAGGAAGCGGAATTCCTGCTTTTTTATTCACTAACGCACAAGAGCATATTAACAGCACAATGGCAGGAATACTTAATTCACTTACTCCTTTATTCACATTAATTGTTGCCGTTTTATTTTTTAAAACTAAAGTATATTGGTATAATGTTATTGGAATAATACTTGGATTTTTTGGTGCCGCTGCTCTTGTAATAACAAATTTTACAACCATTTTCGAAGGTAAAAATATTTACGGTTTATTAATTGTATTTGCTACTTTATTATATGGATTTAACACTAATCACGTAAAAAACAATTTGAAAGAACTAGACGGAATAAGCATCACAGTTTTAGCGTTTTTTACTATTGGTCCATTTGCCGGATTGTATTTACTTTTTTCTGATTTGCCTTCGGCTTTTGAGAAAACGGGAGCATGGACAGCTTTTGGGTATATTACAATTCTTGCTATCATAGGAACTGCATTTGCTTTAGTGATAATGAATATTTTAATTAAAAAACTTACTGCTATATTGGCATCTTCAGTTACTTATATTATTCCTGTTTTTGCAATTGGTTGGGGAATTTTAGATGGTGAAATTTTTTCGTGGCATCAAGGTTTATCAATTATACTTATATTTACTGGAATTTATCTTGTAAATAAGCAATCAAAAAAACAAGTTTTATGATATTAAAAAAACATCAGATTTGGATTTTAACAATTGTAAGCGGCTTGTTATTAAGCTGTGGTTGGATGAACGGAATTTTTCAGTTATTACTGTTTTTTGGTTTTGTTCCGTTACTTTTAATAGAAGAATATTATTACCAACAAAGTAGCCGCTACCGAAGTTTCAGAATTTTTCCTAAAGCTTTTTTAGCGTTTATTTTGTGGAATGCCATTTCTTCGTGGTGGGTCTGGAATGCCTCTCCATCGGGAGCAATTATGGCAATTGTATTTAATTCCATTTTTATGGCTACTGTTTTTTGGCTCTTTCATGCCACAAAAAGATTGCTCGGTAAAAGATTAGGGTCTATTTCTTTTATAGCATTTTGGCTCGGATTCGAATATTTACATTTAAACTGGGAACTTTCCTGGACTTGGTTAACATTAGGCAATGGACTTTCGGAAAATATTTATTTTGTTCAATGGTACGAATATACCGGTGTGCTTGGTGGCTCGTTGTGGATTTTGTTAATTAACCTAATTATTAGCGAAATAATAATAAATTATATTGAAGCAAAAAACAAAAAAATCACATTCAAATATCTGATATTATTGCTAATTGTTTTTATTGTTCCAATTACTATTTCGTTAATAATATTTTATAATTACAAAGAAAAGGGCAAGCCTGTTAATGTGGTTGTTGTTCAGCCAAATATTGACCCATACAATGATAAGTTTGGTGGGATGTCGGTTCAGGCTCAGCTCGAACAATTTATATCAGTTGCATTAACACAAATTGATAGTAATACTGATTATATTGTTGGTCCCGAAACTTGTATTCCGGAATATGTATGGGAAGAAGATTTGAATAGCCATGCCGATATTGTTCGGCTAAAACAATTAATTTATAAATTTCCAAAAACACAATTGGTTATTGGCGCTTCAACTGTAAAATTTATAAAAAAAGGTGAACCAATAACACCATCTGCTCAAAAATATTCAGAAACAAATGAATATTACGATTCCTTTAATACAGCATTACAGTTTGACTCTACAAGTAACATACAAATTTACCACAAATCAAAATTAGTTCTTGGTGTTGAAAGAATGCCGTTTGCCGGCACTTTTAAATTTTTAAACAATATGGCAATTAGTTTAGGTGGAAGTGCCAGTAGCCTTGGTTCACAAGCTGAACCAAGCGTTTTTAAATCTAAAAAAAGTTTAGCCATTATTGCTCCTGTTATTTGTTATGAATCAATTTATGGCGAATATGTAACAAATTACATAAAAAAAGGTGCTAATCTCATTTTTGTAATCACAAATGATGGATGGTGGGGAAATTCTCCCGGATACCGCCAACATTTATCTTATAGCTGTTTGCGTGCTATCGAAACCCGAAGAGATATTGCACGTTCGGCTAACACCGGAATTTCATGTTTTATAAATCAGTTAGGCGAAATTAGGCAGGCAACAAATTGGTGGAAAACTGCTGCCATTAAAGATACTCTGTTTACTAATAAAGAAATAACTTATTATGTGCGAATGGGCGATTACATTGGTCGCATAGCATCTCTTGTATCAGTTCTTTTATCCCTTTTTTTTGTTAGTAGAATATTCAAAAGGAAAGTTTTTAAATGTTAATAACTTTTATTAAATAATATTATCATTATAAGAAATTTTATAATTTTGTCAAATTATTAATCAATACTAAATTTTATGAAAAAATTATTTTTCGCATTCTTAATTTTAATATTGGGAGCTAACTTTACGTTCGCCCAATTATCGGACAGAGTAAATAGTCCAAGCACATTTAAAATCGGCACCAGACCTGTTGCCGGAAATTGGGGTCTTGTAATTGCTCCCAGCTATCAGGATTTTAAAGATATTAAAAATCGTATTGATGGCAATGATTCAACTAATGTAGTAAATGTTTTACCGGTTATTGCTTTAAG
>JAVHRE010000401.1:0-1655 GCA_036171495.1 Bacteroidales bacterium | reverse complement strand
GCAGACCTTCCTTTATCTATTGGTCTTGAACTTGGTACAACAGCATTAGGCAAATTAGGTAAAAAATGGAAAGTTAAATATTCAAGAAAAGCAGGTAATACTGTTACTAATGAAACTTATTATACATTAAACCTTGATGATAAAGACAAGATTGACCCCCTTTCTGCTGTTGGTGCACTCACTCAAACAAGCACCTTTTCAAAGCTAACTGCTAAAACTTTTGGAGTTGATGGAATGGCACGGCTTACATTAAGTTATTATTTTAATAAGTAATCATTTAATCTAAATTAAAATTTATGAAACGCTTAAATAAAATATTTATTCCACTTATTGTATTAACGTTATTTGCTTCGTGTAACGTTACAACAAATAAGTTGATGCGCACCGGAACATTCATGCCAAACGATATACAGCTTCATCAAACCATGAATGATTTCGAACTTCTTGGCGAGGGCGAAGTTTCGGTTGAATATGGTCGTTACCTCTTCCTTTTTACTCATTTGAATTTAATTAACGGTAAAGAAGTCGCCCGTAGAAATCAAACCATTATTAATTTTAGTGGAAACGGTAACTTTAGCTTCAATCTTTTAGAAAATAAAAAAATCAGAAGAGCTGTTTATGACATGCACATTAAATATCCAACTGCCGACTTTTTAGTTCCTGTTAATATAATTACCGAAAAACAGGGGATGTTCCTTGGTAGCAGGGTTAAACAAACCATGAAGGTTAAGGCTTATAAAATTAAAGATAAATAATTTTTAAAAAATCCCATCAAATGATGGGATTTTTTATTATTTTTGCTTATTAATAATTTCATATAAGTGCGAACATTTATTTTAATTTCAGTTACTGTTCTTCTTGTGTTTTCTTGTAAAAAGAAAAAAGACCCGCTATTGATTTTCCTTAACCCATCACAAATCAACTATAATCTTAAACCCGAAGACATTCTTCGTGTTGAAATTACAGGTTCTTCAGGATATCAACTAAAAAGATTAATAATCAATCAACAAAAAGTAAATTCTATTTCAACCAGTATTTTAGATTCTGCATTATTTGGCTATAAACTTTCCTTCTCTTTTGAATATAAGGTACCAGCCGGAACCGATACAACTCAATATATTCTCGAAATTTCTCTTTACGACGAGTCTGGAGAAAAAATTTCATCAGGTATTTCTATTTCAGTTTTTCCTAAGGACTTATTGCTTGTTGAATCAGCAGGTCACGAATTGTTTTCGCACGCATCAACAGGTTACGATGCTTATAATTTGGCAACCGGACATCCACTACACTCAGAATTTGCCGATTCGTCCGAAATGAATATTTTAGACATGACCAACGACACAATTAATCCATATACTCTTATTAGAAAATGGAGCTCTCCTGCCGGTAATAAATTTGTAAGATTTAACGACTTCGATTATGCAAATACCACTTTTAGTACGCTTCGTAATTCTTATAATGCAGGCAATAAAAATACGTTTATTGAAAATATTTCGGATAACGATATAATTCTTACAAAAATTGGCAATCCATTAAAAGATACCGGCTACGTTGCAATAAAAGTAATACTTGTTTTAGATGAAGATTCAACTCAACTCGACAGGTATATCTTTAACTTTAAAAAGTGATAAAGATGCGATTTGTCTTAATTATAA
>JAVHRE010000400.1:0-2003 GCA_036171495.1 Bacteroidales bacterium | reverse complement strand
CTAAATAATATTTTGATGTGTTGGAAAATAACAATAATTTCACCTACAAAAATAATCTGTTCCGTAGAAACTATAGAGCGTTAGAAAATTTAATAATAAATTAATCATAGTCTTGTTAGGAACGAAATATAAAAGAATTATGGCAAAAACCGACACGCAAATTTACCCCGTCAGATAGTTTTTTATCTAACGGGGTGAACATTCATACTGTTTTTATAGAGTTCTTGCAATTAATGGGATGCCTGACCATATTCACATTTTATTTGGTATTAAACCTATTCAATCCTTATCTGATTTGCTGCAAAGCTAACTATAATAAGGATTGCAGAGAATTTTACTGTTATTTTTGGCTATTAGACCTAATTTTACTTTACCGGAAAATAAATTTCTGTTACCCACTTGTTAGTATCGGGTTCCGAACCGGGGTCGGTAACATAAACTTCCCACGGACCGCCATTTTCTTTATATCCCTTTACTTTTATATACGAATCTAATTCTGTATATGCTTTGTATGTTTTGTTATATGAGCCCATATAACTCAAATATATTACTTTGCCAGCATAAGATTGTTTTACCTGAACCTGAGCATTACCTTTAATTTTTTTATCAATAGGAATTGCAGCTTCAAAATCCCAATTTAAATTATCCCAAGCCAATGTAATTGCCATAGGTTGACCAATCATCTTTGCACCTTGTTTTTTAATTAATTTCTGAATTTCGCTATAAGATTTTCCAAGAACATTTCCTATTTCACCGGTTGTAACTTTATTTCGAACTACTGCTATGGTCATTGCCGGAACTTCTTTTTCTATTATAGTATAAGTATATTTAGGTGTTGCTTCAACAACTGTTTTTAGTTTTGCGAGCCCTTTTTCAAAATCGGGACCCATCATTTTATCAAAGCTCATAAAAACGTTAATTAAACGAGAAAGAGGCCATCCAAGTTTACCTTCATCTGTCCATGTTACAGTTGTTCCAGCATCGCTTTTTGTAAAACTAAACGACTCATTTGAAACAGATTCCCATGATTCTTTAAATACTAAAATGTATTTTACCGAATCTGCTGTAACTTCTGTTATAGACATATTACCAGAACCAATCATTTTACCTGTCCATTCTATGTGCCCGCCTTTTCCAATAGTATCGTTGTAGGTGTATTTTTCTGTAGAATCAACACCTTTCCAAGGCGACCATTTATCCCAGTTATGAAAATCAGAAATTTGTGCACTAATTGCTTCGGGAGAAGCATTTATAACATTTTTGCGTACAACTTTATAACTTGAAGGTAAAAATGCTGCAATAATCAACAATGCAACAATAATTACAATAATAGCGATAAAAATTCTTTTTAATATTTTCATATAAATTATTTTTTGGTTTATGTAAAATTACAAAATAATATCAAATCAAAAAAATCAAAACATTTTATTAACAACAATTAAACAATTGAACTTTAACATCAGAACACAAAAATTAGTGATGAGTTATTAACCATTAATATAAACCTGTAACTATTGTTATTGATATTAATTTTTCATAACCATGTACAATAATAAATATTATTCTTAAATTTGTAAAATTTTCTTTAAACTAAAAATCAAATATTATGAGAAAAATTTCCTTATTTTTAATTTCGACTGTTCTGTTTACATTAACAGGATTTAGCCAACTTTCCGGGCCTAAAACAATACCTGGAAGTTACGCTACAATAGCAAGTGCTATTGCAGATTTAAATGCCGTTGGAGTTGCTGCCCCGGGAGTTACTTTTACAATTGCCTCTGGATATACCGAGACTTTTGTATCGCCAACTGATGGCTTAATTACTGCAACAGGTACTACACTAAGCGACCAAATTATTTTTCAGGCAACTACAGGTGGTACACGACCAGTAATTACTGCAGCAACTGGAGCTTCAACAACTGTTGATGGCATTATTGTTATTAAAGGTGGCGATTATATTACTTTTGATGGCATTGATTTACAGGAAAACCCTTTAAATACAA
>JAVHRE010000399.1:0-10367 GCA_036171495.1 Bacteroidales bacterium | reverse complement strand
CATTGGTTGAAATTCAATATTTCGATTATTTATTGTATGCACTTCAAACTTTAAGTGACGATTTGGCTTCGTTGCATTATAGAACTGCAGGCGGACAAAAAGCTCCCGTAATAATTTCGACACGCGGACACAGATTAGAAGGAATCTGGCATTCCGGCTCTCCGCTAAGCATGGTAATTAATTCTATTCGTGGAGTTTATGTTCTTGTTCCAAGAAATATGACACAGGCAGCAGGGTTTTATAACACTCTGCTCGAAGCCGATGATGCTGCGTTGGTTATTGAACCGTTAAATGGTTATCGTTTAAAAGAAAAACGTCCCGAAAATATTGGCGAATATAAAATTCCATTAGGGATTCCCGAAATTTTAAATGCTGGAAGCGATGTAACTCTTGTAACTTATGGTTCATGCGTTAGAATTGCTCAGGAAGCAATAGAGCAACTTAAAGAATTTAAAATTAATGTTGAACTTATTGATGTTCAGTCATTATTGCCATTTGATATTAATCATATAATTCTCGAATCGGTTAAAAAAACTAATAAAATTGTATTTTTTGACGAAGATGTTCCGGGTGGTGCAACTGCATTTATGATGCAAAAAGTTTTGGAAGAGCAGGGAGCTTATAAATACGTAGATTCTGAACCAATTACAATAACCGCTCAGGAACATCGCCCGGCTTATGCTACCGATGGCGATTATTTTTCGAACCCTAATGCCGAAGATGTTTTTGAAGGAATTTATACCTTAATGAATAATTATAATCCCAAAAAATATCCGCAAATATTTTAAATAAAATTTAAGGGAACTTCTAAATCCCGCCTAAAGCGGGACGTCATGCTGTCCCGCTTAAGGCGGGATCAGCATCTTATAATTGCCGAATAATCAGATTCCGAAACAATCCTGTCCTGTCCTGAACTTGATTCAGGATTGATTCAGGATTGATTTAGGACGGAATGATGTAACATTAATTTTTAGAAGTCCCCCTAATTGATGGACAAAATGTATTTGCAACTTAAATCCGCTATTCGTAATTTTTTTTAACTTATTGTTGTTTGTGTCATTTTCTTTTATACCTTTGCGGTTTATTAGTAACGATTAATGGATAATCGCTTAATCCTTAAAAACATATCATGGTTCACGCAAAGGGCTTATAAATCATTAATCATAAATCGCAAATCATAAATCATAAATTATTTATATGGCATTTAGAAGAGACAATAAAGTAAAAAGCAATTTTTCAAAAATAGTAATTGGTTTAGCTTCTCCCGAAGAAATTCTCGAACGTTCAAGTGGTGAAGTTATAAAACCAGAAACAATAAATTACAGAACATATAAACCTGAACGAGATGGATTATTTTGCGAAAGGATTTTTGGACCTGTAAAAGATTACGAATGTCATTGCGGTAAGTATAAGAGAATTAGATATAAAGGCATTGTTTGCGACAGATGCGGTGTTGAAGTTACAGAAAAAAAAGTTCGTCGCGAACGTAGTGGGCATATTGAGTTAGTAGTTCCTGTTGCACATATTTGGTATTTCAGATCTTTACCAAATAAAATAGGAGCTTTGTTAGGATTACCATCAAAAAAACTTGATGCAATAATTTATTATGAACGTTATGTTGTAATAAATCCTGGAATTAAAGAAGCTGATGGTGTAAAAAAGATGGATTTTCTTACCGAAGAAGAAAATGTTGCAATTATAGACTCTTTACCAAAAGATAATCAATCTCTTGAAGATACAGACCCAAATAAATTTATTGCAAAAATGGGTGCTGAAGCATTGTACGAACTTTTATCATTAATAAATCTTGATGAACTCTCGTATCGTTTACGCGACCAAGCAAAAAACGAAACATCGCAACAACGTAAAAGCGAAGCATTAAAACGTTTACAAACTGTTGAAGCTTTCCGCGAATCAAAAAATGTTAATCATCCCGAATGGATGATATTAAAAGTTATTCCCGTTATTCCACCTGAACTCCGGCCACTTGTTCCACTCGATGGTGGTAGATTTGCAACAAGCGATTTGAACGATTTATACAGAAGAGTTATAATTCGTAACAATCGTCTGAAACGATTAATTGACATTAAAGCACCTGAAGTTATTTTACGAAACGAAAAACGTATGTTACAAGAAGCAGTTGATAGTTTACTTGACAACTCCCGTAAATCGAATGCTGTAAAAACAGATGCTAATCGTCCATTAAAATCTTTAAGCGATAGTTTAAAAGGGAAGCAAGGACGTTTCCGTCAAAATTTACTTGGTAAACGTGTTGATTATTCGGCACGTTCGGTAATTGTTGTAGGACCAGATTTGCAACTTCATGAATGTGGTTTACCAAAAGATATGGCAGCCGAGCTTTATAAACCATTTATTATCAGAAAACTAATTGAACGAGGAATAGTTAAAACTGTGAAATCAGCTAAAAAAATTGTTGACCGCCGCGATTCAGTTGTTTGGGATATTCTCGAAAGTGTTTTAAAAGGACATCCGGTATTACTTAACCGCGCACCAACATTGCATCGTTTAGGTATTCAGGCATTTCAACCTAAACTTATCGAAGGTAAAGCTATTCAGTTGCATCCACTTGTTTGTACAGCATTTAACGCCGACTTTGACGGTGACCAAATGGCAGTTCATCTTCCGTTGGGAAATGCAGCGATTTTAGAAGCTCAATTATTAATGCTTGCTTCTCATAATATTCTTAACCCTGCAAATGGTGCACCAGTTGCTGTTCCATCACAAGATATGGTATTAGGATTATATTATATTACTAAAGCAAGAAAAAGTACTCCCGAAAAACCAATTAAAGGCGAAGGATTTGTATTTTATTCATACGAAGAAGTAATTATTGCATATAATGAAAAAGCTGTTGAACTTCATGCAAATATAAAAGTAAAAGTTCAGGATTTGGTTGATGGTAAGTTAGTTTTAAGATTAATTGAAACTACTGTTGGAAGAGTAATATTTAATGAAGTTGTTCCAAAAGAAGTAGGATTTATTAATGAACTTCTTACTAAAAAGTCGTTACGTGATATTATTGCTAATGTTTTAAAGGTTACTGGTATAGCTACAACCGCTAAATTTTTAGATGATATTAAAAACCTTGGCTACAAAATGGCATTTAAAGGTGGCTTATCGTTTAATCTTAACGATGTAATTATTCCTGCCGAAAAACAAATATTAGTAAATGATGGTTATCAGCAAGTTGAAGAGGTTATGTCTAATTACAACATGGGTTTTATCACTAATAATGAGCGATATAATCAAATTATTGATATTTGGACACATACAAATGCTAAACTCACAAACTTAGTGTTAAAACAGATATCAGAAGACAATCAGGGTTTTAACCCTATTTATATGATGCTTGACTCCGGTGCCCGTGGTTCAAAAGAACAAATTCGTCAGTTATGCGGAATGAGAGGATTAATGGCAAAACCGCAAAAATCCGGCTCAACAGGTAACGAAATCATTGAAAACCCAATTTTAGCTAACTTTAAAGAAGGACTTTCGGTATTAGAGTATTTTATTTCAACGCATGGTGCTCGTAAAGGATTAGCCGATACAGCTTTAAAAACAGCCGATGCTGGTTATTTAACCCGAAGACTTGTTGATGTTTCACAAGATGTTATTATTACAACAACTGATTGTGGTACTTTAAGGGGCTTAATTGCTACAACTTTAAAGAAAGGCGAGGAAATTGTTGAAACATTATCTGAAAGAATATTAGGACGTGTTTCTGTCCATGATATTTATCATCCAAATACAGGCAAACTAATTATTGAAGCCGGTGAAGAAATTAACGAAGACGTAGCAAAAATTATAGGAGAATCGCCTATTGAACAAGTAGAAATTCGTTCGGTATTAACTTGCGAAGCTAAAAAAGGTGTATGTGCAAAATGCTATGGACGTAATTTATCTAATGGTAAAATGGTTGAAATGGGAGAAGCTGCTGGAGTAATTGCTGCTCAATCAATTGGTGAACCTGGAACACAGCTTACTCTGCGTACTTTCCATGTTGGTGGTGTTGCTGCTAATGTTACTACAGAAACAAATATTATTGCTCGTTACGATGGTGTTTTAGAAATCGAAGAACTTAGAATAGTTGAATTTTCTGAAGATAAAAAAACTAAAGTTGATGTTGTAGTTAGTCGTTTAGCAGAAATGAGAATTTTAGATAAAAATACAGGTATTGTATTAATGACTCATAATATCCCTTATGGTTCAAAACTGTTTTTTGAAAATGGTTCAGCAGTTAAAAAAGGAACTGTTATTTGCGAATGGGATCCATATAATGCTGTAATTATTTCTGAAGCAACTGGAAAAGTAGATTTCGAGAATGTGATAGATAGTATTACTTTCCGCGAAGAATCCGATGAGCAAACTGGTTATAAAGAAAAAGTAATTATTGAAACCAGAGATAAAACAAAGAACCCTATTATTAAAATAGTGGCTACTACCGGTGAAGTTATTAAAAACTATAGCATACCAGTTGGTGCACATATTTCTATTAATCAAGGTGATAAAATAAAAACGGGTTCAGTTATTGTAAAAATCCCAAGAAATATAGGTAAATCGGGCGATATTACTGGTGGTTTGCCAAGAGTAACTGAATTATTCGAAGCTCGCAACCCTTCAAACCCTGCAATAGTTGCAGAAATTGACGGAGAAGTTACTTATGGAAAAATTAAAAGAGGAAATCGCGAAGTTGTGATTACATCAAAAACTGGTGAAACTAAAAAGTATCTTGTTCCATTATCAAAACAAATATTAGTACAGGAAAGCGACTATGTCCGTGCCGGAACACCACTTTCCGATGGAGCTATAACTCCAAACGATATTTTAGCAATTAAAGGACCTACTGTAGTTCAGGAATATATTGTTAACGAAATTCAGGAAGTTTACAGATTGCAAGGTGTTAAAATAAATGATAAACATTTTGAAGTTATTGTGCGACAAATGATGCGTAAAGTTCTTATCGAAGACCAGGGCGATACTCGTTTTCTCGAAAAAACCCTTGTTGATAAACTTGATTTTATGGAAGAAAACGATTATATCTACGACAAAAAAATTGTTACTGATTCTGGTGATTCCGAAACCTTAAAGCCAGGAATGATAATAACAGCACGTAAATTACGCGACGAAAATTCTTTGTTAAAACGAAAAGATAAAAAACTTGTTTCGGCTGTTGACGCTATGCCTGCAACTTCAAGTCAGGTATTACAAGGAATAACAAGAGCTGCACTTCAAACCAAGAGTTTTATGTCGGCTGCTTCGTTTCAGGAAACTACCAAAGTGCTTAATGAAGCTGCAATAAGAGGAAAAACTGATTATTTGCAAGGACTTAAAGAAAATGTTATTTGTGGTCATTTAATTCCTGCCGGAACAGGTTTGCACGAATATCAAAAACTAATTGTTGCACCCGTTCAAGAATTGGAACCAACAATAAGCCGCAAAAGGGGAGTTGAAGTTGAATAAATTAATTATCAATTATTAATTATCAATGATAAATTATGAGTTATGAGTGAAAACAAAAATATTAACACAGGGCAAATAAATATTGAGTTAGATGAGGTAATAGCTCAGGGAGTATATTCTAATTTAGCTGTAATTACACATTCAAGTTCCGAATTTGTTATAGATTTTGTTAGGATTGTTCCAGGTGTTCCAAAAGCAAAAGTTAAATCAAGAATAATTTTAACTCCCGAACATGCAAAGCGTTTGTTGCTCGCTCTTAAAGATAATTTAACAAAATTTGAGTCGCAGTTCGGAACTGTTAAAGTAAATGAAATGGGACCAATTTTACCTATGAACTTTGGCGGTCCTGCCGGCGAAGCATAAATTATTAAACAATTGATTATTTATGATTGAATACTGATTCATGCGAATCAAGGGTTGAGTTTTTTTAGTTCCGTTATAAATCCCGCATAAACGGGAGTAGAAACAACAACCACCTATACTACAAACGGGTTAAAATTATACTTTTTACCATTGGTAATCAGTAATGTTAGTAATCGGTAATCAGTTTGAAAGACAACTGATTACATGTTACTAATTACTGAATAAAAAATGTAATAATTTATACCATTTTAAGTATATTACCCTGCTTCTTCGTTTCTCAAACTACCAATATTTTGTCCCGAAAGCTTTCGCATTAGCGTCAAGCTAATAAAAAAAATATTTAATAACGAATTGATATTAATAGCATTACAAGGAAATGCTATTAAGTTTTCCGCAATTGCGGAACAAGCCTAACGGAGCTAAACAATGCCACATCGGGGCATAATCTTGGCAGAAAAAAACATAAAAAACAAATATAAGCTCCATTATGGGCAAAATAAATACGAGCGGATTGCCTTTATTGTTAATATAATACATTGCGTTTTTTATATATTAGTTTGACGCGTATGCGCTAAGGTGGTATAATCGTTCTAATTCGACTACGTCTTTTAAAACGAACATTGGTATAAAACAAACATCCGATAGCCATTGGATTTAACATTTATTAACAAATTAACATGTTTTTCAATGTTGTGTATTTAACATCTTATATGTAAATAATATAGATGTTAAATATACGAAGGAGTAGTTGTAAATATTTAAAAAAAATAGAAGTGTGTTATACATAGTACCAAATATTACATATATCTTTGTATTGAAATATACAGAAAATGAATATAGAAAACACAAAAGCCCAGATGCGTAAAGGAGTATTGGAGTATTGCATACTTTCAGTACTATCTAATGGTGATGCTTACGCTTCGGATATAATTAGCAAACTTAAAAAAGTACAGCTAATTGTTGTTGAAGGAACATTGTATCCCTTATTAACTCGTTTAAAAAACGATGGAATGTTATCATATCGCTGGGAGGAATCTTTACAGGGACCTCCACGAAAATATTACAAACTTACCGAAGAGGGCGAAAATTTTTTAAACGAACTTCATATAGTTTGGAAAGAATTAGTTGAAAATGTTGCACAAATGAATAACCAATTTAATAAATAATAATATGAAAAAGACTTTAACAGTAAACCTATGGGGACAAGTTTTTAATATTGACGAAGATGCTTTCGATAAACTTCAGAAATATTTGTCATCGTTAGAAAATAAATTTTCAGAAACTCCCGAAAGTAAAGAAATAATTGGCGATGTAGAAGCACGATTAGCAGAAATTTTTAAAGAAAGATTAGCTGTTTCGCGACAAGTTGTTACACTTGAAGATGTTGATTTTGCCATCGGAATAATAGGCTTGCCCGAAGATTTTGATATTGCTGATAATGGCTCAAAAGACAATAAAGACGAATCGAAAAAAACGAAAAAAACGCGACGATTATATCGCGACCCTGACGATAGAATACTTGGAGGTGTAGGTGGTGGACTTGCTGCATATTTTGGAATAGACCCAACAGTAGTTCGATTATTATTGGTTATTACTTTTTTCTTTTCGGGGCCACTTATTTATTTAGTACTTTGGCTAATTGTTCCTGAAGCAAAAACCACAGCTCAAAAACTCGAAATGCGTGGAGAACCAGTTAATTTATCTAATATTGAGAAAAACATAAAAGATGAATTTAGTAAAGTAAAAGAAAATCTGAAATCTAAAAACACCAAAAGAAAGTTTAGAAATGCTACTCACCAAATGGGTGAAGTATTTGCTTCGATAATTCATGTTTTCTTTCGAGCATTTACAATAATATTAGGTTTAGCATTTTTAATTTTAGGTTTAGTTTTTCTGTTCTCAATTTTTGTTGGAGTTTTTATTGATGGCGCTAGCAATATAAATATCACTTCGCTTTTCGATACTTTTATTGAAAATAATTTATTAACCCCAACCATAATTGGGTTAAGTTTAGTTATTGTCATTCCTATTATTTCATTAATAATTACCGGAATACGTTTTATTTTTGGTATTCGTCATTCATTTAAATTTTTACGAAAAACTCTTGGATTTTCTTTTTTAATGGGACTTCTTTTATTAATCTTTGTTGTAATGAGTCATTCGATTAGTAATAAAACAAGCAATCAAACAAAAGAAAATATTATTCTTGCTCCATTAAATAACAAAACATTAGTGATTGATTTAAACGATAACATTAAAAACAAATCAAGCAACAATGATTTGGATTTTAATAACTATATTTTTAATTGTTATCAGGATTCGTGTAATTTATATGGTAAACCACAAATAACTATTCAAAAAACGGAAGATAGTCTTGCAAGTATTTCAATTGTAAAAATTTGCAGAACAAATAGTAAAAAAGAGGGAAATTATTTCTTAAAACAAATACCTTCAACGGTTTTTGTAACCGATAGTGTTGTTTCATTATCAGAATATTTTCCTATTACCCAAAGCAATAAATTTCATTTTCAAAAAGAAAAAATTACAGTTTATGTACCTTTAAATTCAAAAGTATATATAAAAAACACTGATGATGAATTTGAAAACATTGATTTTGCAGGAAACTATTCATACTCCGAAATTAAAGGTAAAACTTGTATTATGACTCAAAATGGACTCGAACCTGTTTATAATCAAAAATAACAGGCGAGTTAAACATCACACCACATTATTTTATCCAATATGTAAATGAAAATTAGTAATTTTACATCTATATTAATGAAAAGTTCAAAATATATTTTTTAAAAATATTTTCGCGAAAAACACTACAAAAACCATGGAGCTTACAATATTAATGCCCTGTCTGAATGAGGCGGAAACACTGGAAATTTGTATAAAAAAAGCTAACTCTTTTTTATTGAATAATAATATTGACGGAGAAATATTAATTGCTGATAACGGAAGCAAAGACGGATCGCAAGAAATAGCTGAAAGAGAAGGCGCACGCGTAGTTCATATCTGTGAAAAAGGATATGGAAATGCTTTAATAGGCGGAATAAATGCGGCTAAAGGCAAATACATTATTATGGGAGATGCCGATGACAGTTATGATTTTAAAAATCTAACATTATTTATTGAAAAATTACGCGAGGGGTATGTTTTAGTAATGGGAAACCGATTTAAGGGTGGAATCGAAAAAGGAGCAATGCCTTTCTTACATCGTTATTTGGGCAACCCTATTTTATCATTTATAGGAAGACTATTTTTTAGTATTCGTATCGGAGATTTTCATTGCGGACTAAGAGGTTTTAATACTGAAAAGGTAAAACGATTAAAATTACATACTCAGGGAATGGAGTTTGCTTCTGAAATTATTGTCAAATCCGCATTGTATAAATATAAAATTGCGGAAGTTCCTACAACGCTAAAACCTGATGGACGCTCACATCCTCCTCATCTCAAAACATGGAGAGACGGTTGGCGTCATCTTGTTTTTTTATTGCTTTACAGCCCCAAATGGTTGTTTCTTGTACCTGGAATTATTATATTGTTATTAAGTACTATATTTTTTGTGGCTCTTAGTATTAATTCATTTTATATAGAAAATATCGGTATTGATATTCATACGCTTACCTATTTCGGTTTTATTATTATTTTAAGTTATCAATTAATAATATTTTCTTTTGTCAGTAAATTCTATGCAATCAACAATGGATTAGTTCCAATTAAAAAGAAATTCTTAAGAATATTTAATTTTTTTACTCTTGAAAGAGGAATAGTGGCAGGGTTATTAATTTTTATTCTCGGATTTATTTTTTCATGTGTCCTTTTTAAATATTGGTCAGATAAGGGTTTTGGACAATTAACTGATTTGTCATATACCTTCCGTTTATTAATTCCATCTGTAGTATTAATGGTTCTTGGGTTGCAAACAATTTTTTCGAGTTTTATATTAAGATTAATCAGTTTAATTCAAAATATAATTTTTATTGACGATGAAATACCTTGATTTATATCTTCAAAGGCAAAGGATTAACACTACAATCCCTTTTATTAAAAATAGGGATTCAATATTGGATTTGGGTTGTGGCGAAGGTGCTTTATTTAAATTGTGTGAAAAAAAAGGCATTGAATTCTTTGGTATAGGTATAGACTCTTCACTTCAGGGCGATATTATAAAAAATAATTACACTTTATTAAAGGATTCTTTCCCGTCTTCAAGAATAAAAAATAAATTTGATATTATAACCGTTTTAGCAGTGTTTGAGCATATTCCAGAAAATGAAATAGAACAATTTGTATTGTCTTGTAAAGAGCGATTAAATTCTGGCGGAAAAATTATTTTAACAATTCCACATCCTTTTGTTGATTTTTTACTTCAAATATTAAAGTTTCTGAGATTAATTGACGGAATGGAGTTACAGCAGCACCATAAATATGATATTAAGCGTACAATAGGATTATTTGAAAGAAAAGGATTTAAATTGTTACAACATAAAACTTTTCAGTTTGGGTTAAATAAT
>JAVHRE010000398.1:0-10377 GCA_036171495.1 Bacteroidales bacterium | reverse complement strand
AAAACACTATGCAAATATATGGAAAATTGGTTGCTTAGCTTGACGCGGATGCGCTCAGGCGGGATGAAGTTTCTAAATATTCTTTTCATCTGTTTATATTTTATATTGCGCTCATATTTAATTGCTTATGTTTAGTCCGTTTTAAGTCTCATCCCCCTACCCCCTTCAAAAAAGGGGGACATTTAACCATTAAGTAACTTAACGGCCTAACAATAAAACAATTTAACAATGAAGCAATCTTCCTCTATCAACTCAATAATCATTTCCTTGTGTATCCAAATTTTTAGTCGTGAATGTTTCATGTGTTTATATTTCATTAAGTAGTTCATAATTATTGGTTTATGGTTTGAAGTGTTTAGTTTCATCCCCCTACCCTCCCAACCAGTCTTAACAAGCTCTTCAAAAAGGGGGACAAACTCCAAACTTGAAACTAAAAAACCTGAAACTATTGTGTATATTTTAGGACTTACGCAATCCCGCCTACGCGGAATATTTTTGACACTTTGTTATGGTTATTGAGTTATTTGTTATTAAGTTATTTGGTTATTAACTCAATAACATAATAACCTATTAACTTATTAATCTATTCGTGCAATTCGTGTCATATTATTTTTTTTTGCGTAAGTCCTATATTTATAATAATTCCCTATTTGTCTTTTAATTAAAAAAACTTTAAGTTTGAGTTTTAAACTTCATTAATAATTATGGCATTAAAAATATTTCAAAAGAAACCTATTTGCGAGTTGCTAACTGAGACTGAAAATGAGAATAGTCTAAAAAAAACACTTACAGCAACAACACTTATTGCACTTGGAGTTGGAGCAATTATAGGTGCAGGATTGTTTGTGAGAACTGCTTCAGCTGCTGCAAATAATGCAGGTCCGGCAGTTACTTTAGGATTTGTTATAGCTGGCATCGGATGTCTTTTTGCCGGATTATGTTATGCAGAATTTGCATCAATGATTCCAGTTGCCGGAAGTGCATACACATATTCCTACACAACAATGGGCGAAATGGTTGCATGGATTATTGGCTGGGATTTGGTTCTTGAATACGCACTTGGAGCAGCAACAGTTAGTATTGCATGGAGCGAATATCTAAATAAACTATTAGGTTATTTCGATTTACGAATACCATTCGAGTGGAGCCATTCGCCATTTGAAACGCTTAAAGATGCCGGAGGTGTTGTTATTTCGCATGGTATGATGAACTTACCTGCATTACTCATTATATTTCTTCTAACTATTTTACTTATTAGAGGGGTTAGAGAATCGTCTTTTGTAAATGCAATTATTGTTATTGTAAAAGTTTCAATAGTTATTTTGTTTGTTGCTTTTGGTTGGTCCTATATGAATCCGGTAAATCATACACCATTTATTCCCGAACCTTCGGTTTTTGTAGATGCTCAAAATGTTCCTCATAATTTTGGTGGAATACTTGGGATTTTAGGTGCAGCCGGTGTAGTTTTCTTTGCTTTTATTGGCTTTGATGCGGTTTCAACCGCAGCCCAGGAAACAAAAAACCCTAAGCGAGATATGCCAATTGGAATACTTGGTTCACTTGCAATTTGTACTGTTCTTTATATATTATTTGCTTATGTACTTACAGGTGTTGCCAGTACCCAAGACTTTAGAACGGTTGGAAAGGAGGCGTCAATAACATTTGCTGTTCAAACTTATATGCCGGGGTTTGGCTGGCTTGCTAAACTTATAACCGTTGCAATTTTAGCTGGATTTTCATCTGTTATTTTAGTAATGTTATATGGTCAGTCGCGAGTATTTTTCTCAATGAGTAGAGATGGCTTGGTTCCTTCAATATTTTCTGATGTACATAAAAAATATAAAACACCTCATAAATCAAACTGGTTATTTTTAGTTTTCGTTGGGCTTTTTGCTTTATTTGTTCCCGGTGATATAGTTGGCGATATGACGAGCATAGGGACATTGTTTGCGTTTATTTTAGTTTGTGCTGGTGTATGGATTTTACGAAAAACTAATCCCGAAATACCCCGACAATTTAAAACTCCTTTGGTTCCACTTGTTCCAATTTTAGGAATTGTTGTTTGTGGTGCAATGATTTTTGGTCTAGGATGGGTAAACTGGGTTAGATTGCTTGTCTGGATGGTCATCGGATTAATTCTCTATTTTGTTTACGGAATAAAGAAAAGTAAATTAAGAAGTAAATAGTGTTTGTCCATAATGTTCGATTTCTGCGTTATTCTCGTATTAAAAAACAGTCATTTACATCAGTAAACTCCTGATTTTTTAATACTTCGAAAGCCTTGAACTCGAACATTCTGACTCAAACACTAATATTACAGATAGACACTAAATAGTGTTGTTTGTTGGTAACACATATTTGAAATTAAATAACAAAAGGTATGATTACAGAAACAAATACTGGATTTCGCAAGAGTCTTAATTTATTTGACTCTACTGCAATTGTTATTGGGTCAATGATTGGTTCGGGAATTTTTATAGTGAGCTGCGATGTTGCTCGCACTTTAGGTTCTCCTGGTTGGTTGATGGTTACTTGGCTCATTACTGGAATAATGACAATTATTGCTGCACTAAGTTATGGCGAATTAGCTGGAATGATGCCTCGTGCCGGTGGTCAATATGTTTATCTAAGAGAAGCTTATAACCCTTTGTTTGGATTTCTTTATGGCTGGACACTTTTTCTTGTAATTCAAACAGGAACAATAGCAGCTGTAGCTATGGCTTTTGCAAAATATTCAGGAGTGCTTTTTCCATGGATTTCCGAAAAAAATGTTTGGCTAACAATTGGTTCTTTAAAATTTAACACTGTTCATATTATTGCTGTTTCATCAATTGCATTACTTACGTGGATAAATATGCGAGGAGTTAAACAAGGAAAAGTAATTCAGAATTTTTTTACCTCCACAAAAGTTATTGTAATATTAGTGTTAATTGTTTTTGGGTTCCTTCTAATGGGAAAAACAAATGCAGGAAGCATAAATAGTGGGTATTTTTGGGATGCTATGTCAACAAAGGATGGAGCGACTATTCCTTTAACAGGATTAATGCTTTTAACTGCAATTGGTACTGCAATGGTTGGAACAATTTTTACTTCTGATGCATGGAACAATGTTACATTTACCGGAAGCGAAATTATAAATCCTAAAAGAAATATTCCTCTAAGTTTGTTTTTTGGAACATTAATCGTAACGTGTATATATCTGATTATAAATTATATTTATATCCAACTTTTGCCGTTAAGAGGAAATCCTGAAGGATTAACCGTATTCGAAAAAGGGATACAATTTGCTACAAATGACAGGCTCGGGTCTTCAGTACTAAGCATTCCACTTGGTGAAATTGGTGCTGTTGTAATGGCAGCATTTATTATGATTTCGACATTTGGCTGTAACAATGGATTAATTCTTTCGGGTTCACGCGTGTATTACAGCATGTCGCAGGATGGTTTGTTTTTCAAACAAACAGGAAATCTGAATTCAAAAGGAGTTCCTGCTGCAGCATTAATAATTCAAGGCATTTGGGCATCATTGCTTTGTCTTTCGGGGAGCTACGGTCAATTACTCGATTACGTTGTTTTTGCAGTGCTCATTTTTTATGTTCTAACTATTGCAGGTATTTACATTTTAAGAAAAAAACAACCAAATGCCGAACGACCATATAAAGCATTTGGCTATCCTGTACTTCCTGCAATTTATATAATTGCCGCAATAGCTTTAATGATAGATTTACTTATTTATAAACCAGAATTTACATGGCCCGGATTAATAATTGTTTGCATGGGAATACCGGTGTATTTTATCTGGAAGGCTTTTAATAAGTAGATAATTCGTCATATTGTTATAATACTGTTCTGTATTTAAATAAAAAGTGAACGAAGTTTATTGTTCTATGTTCATTGTTCAAAAATGTTTAAAAAGTTCATTGTTCCATGTTCTATATTCGTTGTTTGAAGAAAAGATGTTTCGCTAATCACTCAACATGACAACAAGATATTTCTACTTATTTCTATCTATTTCAACTTCCTACTTCTAACTTTTTACTTCTAACTTTGTTTATTGTTTTATGTTATTTTTAATTTCTGTTTTCGGCATTCAAATCGGTAAAAGCAATTTTTAATCTTTCAATAACTGATTTTTCACCTTCGCGTAACCATGCACGTGGGTCGTAATATTTTTTATTTGGTTTATCTTCACCTTCGGGATTGCCAATTTGACCTTGAAGATAAGCAGATTTTTTATTATAAAATTCGTGAACACCTTTCCAAAATGCCCATTGTGTATCGGTATCAATATTCATTTTAACAACTCCATACGAAATTGCCTGACGAATTTCTTCGCGTAAAGAACCAGAGCCACCATGAAAAACGAAGTTTACAGGTTTAGCTTTAGTATTAAATTTTTGTTGAATATAATCCTGCGATTTTTTTAAAATAATAGGTTGCAATTTAACATTTCCCGGTTTGTAAACGCCGTGAACATTACCAAAAGATGCGGCAATAGTAAAGTTATCATTAATTTTACGAAGTTCATCAAAAGCATAAGCAACATCCTGAGGTTGAGTATAAAGTCTTGAATTATCAATTCCGGAATTATCAATTCCATCTTCTTCGCCACCGGTACAACCAAGTTCAATTTCTAATAACATCCCTATTTTTGACATTCTTGTAAGGTATTTTTTGCATATTTCGATATTTTCGTGAAGTGGCTCTTCACTTAAATCGAGCATGTGCGAACTAAATAATGGTTTGCCATGTTTTGCAAAATATTTTTCGCCGGCATCTAACAATCCATCAATCCATGGTAAAAGTTTTTTTGCAGCATGGTCGGTATGTATAACAACTGGTACACCATACATTTCAGCAAGGTTATGAATATGCAAAGCTCCTGCAATAGCACCTGCAATAGAAGCCTCTTGTTTTTCGTTAGGCAACCCTTTACCTGCATAAAATTGTGCTCCACCATTAGAAAACTGAATAATAACCGGAGAATTAACAGTTTTTGCAGCTTCCATAACAGCATTTACAGTATCGGAACCTGTAACGTTTACAGCAGGAATAGCAAATTCATTTTCTTTGGCAATTCTAAAAATTTCTTTTAAACTATTGCCCCAAGCAACGCCTGGTTTTACTTGAACAAATATTTTTTCGCTCATAATGATTTAATTTATAAATATTGAACAAAAATATGAAATTAAAATCAAAAATAAAATTAAAAAGGATAACCAATACCTAAATTAAATGAATAATCGGAAGGTTGAATTTTTCGGTGCCATTGCAACCATCTTTCGCCAATTGGTTGTGAAGGGTCGCGTCCTTTAATTCCGAAATCTATACGAAAAAGGAAAAAAGAAAAATCTAAACGCACTCCAACGCCATATCCAATGGCAACATCGTTATAAAAATTATTTGCATTAAATTCCCCACCCGGACGTTCTATGTTTTTATGTAAATCCCAAATATTTCCGGCATCAACAAATAAAGCACCTTCTAAAACCCAAATTAATTTAAAGCGATATTCCAGATTTGCTTCTATTTTAATATCGGCAGATGCATTGTTAGTAGTGTCGTTGTATGAACCAGGTCCTAAACTACGAACGGGCCAAGCCCTAATACTGCTTGCACCACCGGCAAAATATCTTTTTTCGAAAGGTAACACATTAAGATTTCCGTAAGGAACTCCAACACCGCCAAAAGCACGATATGCCATTTTTGTACCTTTTGTTACTTTATGATAGTATCGCAAATCGCATTCAGCTTTTACAAATTGAGCATAACGAGTATTAAATAATTGATAACTGCCATCAACTTTTTTAGATTTATTAATATTATTGTATAATGTTAAAATGTTTCCGGACGATTCTAATTGACTACGTATATATAAATTATCATGTTTTTTTCCAAAGTTTGCATTGTTAAATAAAAAACCGTACGAAGTAACTGTAACTATGTGATTAGTATAACTATTTTCGAGGAAAGTTCCGTTTATGGAATTTTGAAATTTCGCAGAAATATATGGTAAATTAACATAATCAATTTCTATTGGATTAAAAAAGTGTTTGAAGTTTTTTTTGCCATTCCACATATATCCAAATGTAGCATTAGAAATTGTTCGGGTATAATCGGGTCGTTGTTGGTAATTATAAGAGACAGATATAATGGTTTTAGGATTATATTTTTTAACAAATTGCT
Source organism: Bacteroidales bacterium (assembly GCA_036171495.1). Classification (GTDB taxonomy): domain Bacteria; phylum Bacteroidota; class Bacteroidia; order Bacteroidales; family GWA2-32-17; genus GWA2-32-17. The sequence continues at coordinate 4,191 of JAVHRE010000398.1, read as the reverse complement.
CTAAGGTAAAAGGCATTAAGAATGTAGGAAAAGATAATTTTGACTCACCACCTAATTCTATTGTGTTAAATGGTAAATATTGTTGAATTTGTTGATTGTTTTCGCGAATAACTGCACTTTGCCGTTCTATTGCTCCTCTAACTTTAGAATCTAATAATTGTGCACCACCAAATAAATTTCTGTTTTGGTACGATACATTTTCTGCAATCCCCAGATTACCAGATGAGTTGGTTCCTTCTACTTCGAGTTTATACGATTGTTTATTCAATGGTGAAAGTTGTATATACGAATTCAAATAATTTGCTTTTGGCGAGTTTTCAAATTTAATATTTACCAACTTAAAAGTTTTAAGAGATGTTAAATTTCTATAAGTTCTATCTGCATCGCGAACATCGTATAAACTATCTTTAAATAAGTAGCATGTTCTAATTAATACCACAGGCTTTATATACATACTCTTTTTAGAAACAAAATAATAGCCATTTTTTTGAATTGTATCAAAACCACTAAAATAAGTGTCTCTGTTTTGTAAAGCTAATTTTGGGTCGAAATCGGTATAGAAAAAAACAGTATCAATAAGATATTGCTTATGCTTTTCGTTTATTGCTCCATTTCCGTTTTGCACGTTATTATTATTAATAACAATTGTAACATCCACGTTATAGTTACCTATTGAAGTGTCGGCTTCAAATTCAATAAATTCTTTTGTAAAGTAATAATAACCATTAGATTTTAATTTTTCGGTTATTCGTAACCTTTCATTTTGAAGAATATCGGAATCAAAATTTACTCCTTTTTTAAGTAAAGTGGAAGATGAGTCGGGAACAATAAATAATTTTATTTTTTCGTCGTTAACTTGAAAGTTTACATTTCTTATTTTATATGGTTTTCCTGTATTAATGTAGTATGTTATTTTAGCTTTTTTAGCATTTAATTTTAAACTATCCTTTACTGAAGAATAATAGTAACCTTTGTTTTTTAAATATGCTCCTATTTGTTCACAAGATTTCTGAGTTTTTGCATTATCATAAATAACAGGCTCTTCGCCAATAATATTTCCCATTTTTGTTTTCCATTTTCTTTCTTTGCCAATATGAGCGAAATTATATACTGCTAAATGGAAGCGAAATACAAAAAGAAGATGCTTGTTTGGCTTTTGTTTAATATAACTTTCTACTTCATCTATATCAATGTTTTTGTTATCGTTTTTTACTTTTATTTTGTTAAGAAGGTATTCGTTTTCAGAAACAAATCGGGTTGGTTTGCACGATAATAAAACAGTTACAAATAAAAAATAAATTATAAACTGATACGGAATATGATAACAAAATTTCTTCCGATACTTCTGAGCGGTATAATTCATTCTACATAGCTTTGCATTCGCAAACCAATTAAGAATGAATATATATGATTTTTTAATTAGCAAAACAACGTTTTGGCACAAAGATAAAACGAAATAATAAAAAAATCAGATGTTATTTTTTTCTGTTATCTTTAATTTGTAAATTATCGGGAACATTAATAGATTCAACTCTAATATTTGATAATTCTTCATTTACTAATTTTATTTCTACCCGGCGGTTTAACTTTCTACCATCAATACTATCTTTACCTTTATAATTATTTAAAGCAACGGGCTTTTTTTCCCCCATACCTTTGTAAATAAGATTTTTAGGATTAACCCCTTTTTTCTTTAAATAATTTAAAGCAGCTTTTGCTCTTAAATTTGACAATTTTAAGTTATACTCTTTTGAACCTTTAGAATCGGTATAACCAAATAATTCTAATTTTATTGATGGGTTAATTTTCATTACTTCGGCTACTTTACTTAATTCATTTTTTGATTCCTGACGAAGTTCATATTTTGCAAAATCGAAAAATAAATTATTAACAACAAGTAAATTTTCTTTTAATGGTTTGTTTATTGTTTCATTTTTTATAATAACATTAGGTATTAACGTTGCAGTAAAAACTTTATTTAAAGATGGAGTATTATCATTTACAATAAATGACTCTATGTATTGCCTGTAATTATCGGATGTAATTAATATATTATATGAACCTTTGTCTAATTGCTGTTTGAATGTAAAATGATTTGAACCAGGATTATTAACTGCAAAAGTATTTATTAACGCAGAGTCAACAATTGAAACTCTAACTCCAGTTGGAAAATCTTTTGGTAAGTCGCTAAAACTCAGATTCCCTTCGAATGAAACTAAATATGAAACTGGAATAATAACTTTAACAAAATCAGTTTTATTATCATTTGGAATCTCTTTGAGCATTCTAAATACATTTTTTAATCTGAAATTCTGGTCATTATAACCTCTTTCCTCTTTATTATCAGTAAAATAAACTTTTCCATCAATCGCAAAGCCATTTTCATCATCTTTATAAAGAACTGTATCTGCAATATTATTTAAAATAAAAATTGATAAATTAGCAAATCCCCATTTCTTAAACTTCCATAGACAATCCCATTGCATGCTTTCGCTTTTCTTTTTAGTTTTATAAGCAATAATATCTGCATCTTTTTTATTATCTACTTTGAGTAAAACTAATTGTGCATCAGTAGGATGAGTCATCTCTATAACAGTTTGAGCAAAAGAAGAATAAATCAAACTAAAAATAAAAACTATAGTGAAAAATATTTTTATATTCATTTTGTATATTATTTAGTAATCAACAAATTACTAAACATAATATAAAAATATTTATTTACACACCTAAAAAACGAATAATTTACTAACAATAAAATAAACAACTAAATCAATTCATGTTATTTAATATCACGCATTTACTCAACATTTACCCTTATTCCTTCCGAATGAGATGAAAATTCCGGAGCATACATACATTGAATGGTTGTTATACCATTAGAAAAATCGCCTTTTTGCTGAACACGTAATGGGTATTCAAAAACATAAGTCCCTTTTGGTAAATAATCCATAAAAAAGTTTGTACTTGCATCTTTTGTGCTTTCGTAATATCCTAAACCGTCTTGATACTTATATTTCGAAAACACATTTATTGGCTCAAATCCTGCTGCACGCATATCTTTCATGTGAACAAATTCCATTGTTCTGTCAACTCGCAATTCAATTCTTACAATTACTTTGTCGCCAACTTTTAAAATTGCCGGAGCTTTTATTGGCTCAATAACTTTTCCTGATGAAGTTAATCGCTCAACAAAAAGTTCTTTTTTAAGTTTCAAAGGCGTTTCGTGAGGTGTAATTTTATCTAATTGTTCGAAATATTGCCAATAAACTGAACCCCATGCCACACCTTCGGTGTTCTTTGTTACAGTTACCTTTCCCATTTCGGGTTTAACATCGCTACCTTGCCAGCTTGTTTTAAAATAACCTGTACCTGCCTCAACTGCAACATTATCCATTTTCTTTGGGTCAATTTTTTGACTTCCAACAATTATTTCAACTAATTGGTCGTTCGAAAGCAAATCGGTACCTTTTAAAAGTAAAGCATAAATGGCTTCAACTGTAGCTTTTGTGGTTTTCCAATCTTGAGTTTGCTTTTGTTTTAACAACCATATTTTTAATTCTTCAACTGATTTCTGGTCGTTTGCAACTTCATCAAAAGCTTCAATAAGAAGTGCTTGGGTTTCAATTGGTGCCTGATACCAATAATACCCACCTTCATTTTCTTTCCAATACATTCCTAATTCTTCATTAGTTAAAGAATTTTCGCGTAATGATTTTATAATGTCTTGTGGTACTTTTTTGCTTTCAAAACGATTTAATCCTAAAGCAATCATTCCCTGAAGATATTTGTTCTCGCTTAACCAGTATTTCTCGGTTTGTCCTTTAAAATAATCAAAAGCCGACTTGCATTTAGATGGTATCGGAATTTCGACATAAAAGCTTCTTGCATATAAATATTGAATCTGTTCAGAGTTTATCATCTTCTTTTGCATTTCTTCTTTAGTATAATGTTTTAACAAATAATCATAATCATCTTTTATACGTTTATCGAGATAATCCACGCCATTTTCAATCATGTTTTTTAGCTTGTTATCATTTTTATAATCAATTACTTTTAATTTTTGAAGATGCCCAAATCCTGTAACAATGTGCTGAGTAATATAGCGGCTTTCGGGCATTCCGGGAAACCAAGGCCATCCACCATTTGCAGATTGTTCTTTTTCAAGTTTTGTAATTGCTACTTGCATTTCGT
>JAVHRE010000397.1:0-2023 GCA_036171495.1 Bacteroidales bacterium | reverse complement strand
ATCTGTGGCATATATTTGTTCTTTAACATTTTAAACTGGCTGTGTAGTTACAAAAGAATAATTACTGCATTGCAAATTGAAACAGGAATTACTATCGATTCTACAAACACATTAATAATTTTTGATGAAATACAAGAGGCCACAGATGCTATTACTTCGTTAAAATATTTTTACGAAAACGCTCCCGAATATCATGTCATCGCAGCAGGTTCTTTATTGGGAGTGGCTTTACACCAACAAAATTCTTTTCCTGTGGGGAAAGTAGAATTTTTAGAACTCTATCCATTAAGTTTTAATGAATTTTTAGAAGCACTTGGACAAAAAGAACTTTTATCACTCCTACAAAGTAAAGATTGGATTCTAATAAAAACATTTAAACAGAAATTTATTGAACTATTACGACACTATTACTATGTAGGCGGAATGCCCGAAGCAGTAAGTTCGTTTTGTGATAACAATGATTTTAACGAAGTGAGAACCATTCAAAATAATATTTTGCAAGCTTATGAGCACGACTTTTCAAAACATGCACCTGTCGAAATAGTTCCAATAAGAATGGTATGGAACTCTATTCCGGCACAATTAGCTAAAGAAAATCGAAAATTTATATATGGTGTCCTAAAAAAAGGAGCAAGAGCTAAAGAATATGAAGCCGCTATTGATTGGCTCATAGATTGCGGTTTGGGCTTTAAAGAAAAAAGGTTTTAAAGAAGCAAGAAAAATTCCCGGTGTAGAATTATGGCTGGAGATTGTGAAAACTTTAAATAATTCTCACTCATAATTCATAACTTTTTCCTCCTTGTCACCTTGTTACCCTGTATCCTTGTCACCTTGTTACTTTTTCACTTTGTTACTTTATAAACTTTAGCCTTTAAACTTTTAATTTTAATAATTGTTACTTTCGATTACCAATTTAATTGTATATTTGTAACCTTAAGATTGCAATAATGGATGCTTTATATTTAAAATCGAATAAGAAAGTTAAAAATGTTTCTGTAAAAATAACTCGTTACTTATTAAACGAAATAAACAGAAACCATCGCCTTATAATAATAAAAGGAGCGAGGGGAACTGGTAAAACAACATTGCTTTTGCAATATGCAAAAATTTTTCTTTCAGAAAATAACAGAGCTTTGTATGTGTCATTAGACGATTTATTCTTTAACGATAACACCCTATATAGTTTAGCCGATAAATTTGTTAAAAATAATGGCGAGTTTTTATTATTAGATGAAGTTCATAAATATCCCGATTGGAGCAGAGAATTAAAACTTATTTACGATGACTTTCCTAACTTAAAAATTATTGTTACCTCTTCTTCAATTCTCGAAATATACAAGTCTGAATCAGATCTTAGTCGTAGAGCCATATCTTATACATTAAAAGAATTGTCGTTTAGAGAATTCCTGCAATTCGAAAATGGAATTAAGATTGATAAAATTGAATTAACCGAAATATTAACAAATCATACCAATATTGCTTTTTCGATAATGGAAAAAATTAAACCCCTTTACGAATTTAATAAGTATTTAAAAAAGGGCGTTTACCCATACTTCTGGGAAGAAAAAGATGATTTTTATTCAAAATTACTGCAAACTATAAATCTTATATTAGAACTCGATTTACCTGCAATAGAAAATATTGATTATAACCATATTGTAAAAATAAAACGATTACTTTATGCCATATCTACATCGGTACCATTTACTCCAAATATAACAAAACTTAGCGAAAAAACTGAAATGTCGCGGCAGGCATTAATAAAAGCACTTCATTATTTAGAAAGAGCAAGATTAATAATTATGCTACACAAAAATAATAAAGGAATAAGTATATTAAGTAAACCCGAAAAAATATATATTAATAACTCGAACATTTTATACGCTTTAAGCGAAAAAAATGCAAATACCGGGAATATCAGAGAAACTTTTTTTGTTAATCAGTTAACTGATTTGTTTAAAGTAAACCTTCCAGAAAATGGCGATTTTATTGTAAACGATAAATATGTATTCGAAATTGGTGG
>JAVHRE010000396.1:0-2028 GCA_036171495.1 Bacteroidales bacterium | reverse complement strand
TCTGTGAATCTGTGGCTATTTTAAAGTTAATTTAGTGGCTGAGTAGTTACCAATTTATTTCTGTTTATTGTTTTTAAAAATATAATCAACCGTTTGAGGGTTACTTTTAATATTAAATGTATAAGCGGGATATTCTTTTATTGTTATGTTTAATTTATTCGTGATATTTTTATTAATATCTTTATAGTCGGCTATAACCATAAATTGTGCAGGAATAATATGATTAAAATTACTTAATCCAACACAATACTTTAATTTTACTTTATTGGGTATTAATTGAATGGCAATTGTATCGGGATTATTTATTAAAATAACAGGCACATCTATTGTTGATTCGGTATATTTTTCGACATTTATGGATACTAAAACTTTATTTGTTGAATAAGCTAAATTTTTAATTGGTTGTAATAAAAATTCTTGAGAAATTGAACCGGAAACATCAATTACATTACTCTGAACAATAGGGATGTACGATAAAGTATCTAAAATGTTAATTGGTCCGCTTACAATTATTTTTGATGGTATTACAGTAATATTTTTATCAATATATTGTCTTTTAATCTTGTATTTTATTTTAGGTAATACATTAATAATTTTGCTCGATTTTTTTGAGAACGTAAAATTAATTGATTCAGGATTTATTTCAATAATTTTAACTTGTTCAGGCAATTGATTTTCAATAGCTCCAAGAAACAATGAAGTTCTAATTAAAAAATTTGATGTATCTGTTAAATAAATTTCGGGCAAATATTTAGAAATATTTATGGTTATTGGATAAAGTGCTCGTCCAATTTTTTGTTTCAAAAAAAAGTATCCCGAAGCTTCAACTCTAAGAGTAAAATAAGAAGGTAAATCAGTAGTCTCTGTTCGGTTTGACGGGAAATTATAGTAATTTACAGGATAAGCAATTTCTGTAATATAATTTTTATCGAGTGCATTTAAAAACCAGATAGTTGTTGATAATAACAAAAAGAAGAAGAATATCAGAAATTTTTTATTTAATCTGACATTATCTTCTTTAAATAAATTTCTAAATTGCCTGAGTAAATCAGATTTCAATTATTTATTTTTTGGTTGCCAAATCACTCGAATCGCGAAATACAGAAGCTATATCAACTTTCATTCGCATTTTATCTTCTACTTCCATTATTATAGCATTGTCTCTCATTTCAGCTATTTTACCATAAACACCGCCCGAAGTAATAACTTTATCACCAACTTTTAATGATTGCCTAAAATTTTTCATTTCTTTTTGTTTTTTCATCTGCGGACGAATCATAAAAAAGTAAAAGACCACAATTATTAATAATAAAGGTAATAATGACATTAATGGATTACTTTTACCACTTGGGTCAGCCATAAGTAAAACTGTAAGTAAACTATTCATTTTTATTTATTTAAAGATTAAAAAATTATTTTTTTTCTGGAACAACTATTTCTGCCGAAAAATGCAATTCAAAAGTATTAGGTTGAGTATTAGCCAAAACTGTAACAGTTTTGTTTTGAATTCCACTTCTATCGGAACTATCGAAAACAACTTCAATTTTGCCTGTTTTACCAGGTAACACAGGTTCTGTATCATATTTCGGAACAGTACATCCGCAACTTGCATGTACAGAGCTTATTATTAAATTTGATTTTCCAACATTTGTAAAAGTAAATATATGCGAAACTTTTTCGCCTTGAATAACTACTCCAAAATCGTGAATCTGCTCGTTCCATTTGAATTTTGGAAGCGAACTATTATTTGTATTACTGTTAGATGCCGATAATGGATTGTTAATTAAATCTGTTGTAACTTCAGTATTATTTGAACTACAAGCAAATAGAAATGAAATAGAAATAATTATTAAAAAAACTGTAAACTTCATAAACATTTATTTTTTGCAAAGATAATTTTCATTTTCAAATATCAAGAAATAAAATTTGTTAATTATTCACTGATGTTACGCAAAAAGTAAATTTGTATTATCACTGATGTTACGCATGCTTTAAATATTTATTATGTAAACCTCATTAGCCACGACA
>JAVHRE010000395.1:0-10505 GCA_036171495.1 Bacteroidales bacterium | reverse complement strand
AATTATTTAACTGTCGAACCATTTTGAATAAGTTCAGTTGGCGAAACAAGTTTTAACACTCCATCAGGTCCTTCTGCCATTAATATCATTCCTTTTGATTCGACACCTTTAATGTTTCGTGGTTGTAAATTAGCTAATATGCAAACTTGTTTTCCGATAATATTTTCGGGAGAATAAAACTCTGCAATTCCGGAAATTAATATGCGGACATCAAGTCCTGTATCAACTTTAAGTTTTAGTAGTTTTTGAGTTTTAGGAACACGTTCAGCTTCAAGAACTGTTCCTATTCGAATGTCCATTTTCGAAAATTCGTCGAACATTATTTCCGATTTTGCAACAATAACAGGCAAAGTATTTTGCTCATTCATTTTTTTAGTGTTAAATAATTTTTCTATTTGTTTTTGAATTGCTTCATCTTCAATTTTGTCGAATAATAAAAAAGATTCGCCAAGTTTATGACCTTCTGCAAGCGGATGTTGTTCGCCAATGTCGTCCCATTTTTGAGGAGAAATATTTAACATTTTACACAATTTTTTTGATGTAAATGGTAAAAATGGTTCACATAACGAAGTTAATGCACCGGCAATTTGCAAAGAATAGTATAAAATTGTTCCAACTTTTTCGGGTTCTGTTTTATAAATTTTCCATGGTTCAGAATCTGTTAAATATTTATTGCCAAGACGGGCAATGTCCATTAAAGCTTTTAGTGCCTCACGAAAACGAAAATTTTCAATAGAATGTTCAAGGTCTTTTTTTAGTTTAATTATTGATTTATTAAGCGTTGTTTCTACTTCAGTTACATTTCCTCTTGCAGGAACTTTGCCGTCAAAATATTTTGAGGTTAAAACCATAGCACGATTAACAAAATTACCAAGAATCGCAACTAATTCGTTGTTGTTTCTTGCCTGAAAATCTTTCCATGTAAAATCATTGTCTTTTGTTTCGGGCATATTTGCGCAAAGTGTATAACGCAAAACATCTTGTTTATCAGGAAATTCTTCAAGATATTCGTGTAACCAAACTGCCCAGTTACGTGAAGTGGAAATTTTATCACCTTCAAGATTTAGAAATTCGTTTGCTGGAACATTTTCGGGTAAAATATAAGTTCCGTCAGCCATTAACATTGCAGGAAACACTATGCAGTGAAAAACAATATTATCTTTTCCAATAAAATGAATTAAACGTGTTTCGTCATCTTTCCAGTATTTTTCCCAGTCTTTTGTTAATTCTTTGGTTGCAGAAATATATCCGATAGGTGCGTCAAACCAAACGTAAAGGACTTTTCCTTTAGCACCGTCAATAGGAACAGGTACGCCCCAATCGAGGTCGCGACTAACAGCACGTGGCTGCAAACCCAAATCGAGCCACGATTTGCACTGCCCATATACATTGGTTTTCCAATCTTTATGTTCTTCTAAAATCCATTTTCGTAAAGCAGGCTCGTATTTATCTAATGGCAAAAACCAATGGCGGGTTTCTTTTAAAATAGGTTTGCTTCCGCTTATAGTACTTTTGGGATTAATTAAATCAGTTGCATTTAGCGAAGTTCCGCATTTTTCGCATTGGTCGCCGTAAGCTTTTTCGTTATTGCAATGCGGGCAAGTACCTGTAATATACCTGTCGGCTAAAAATTGATTTGCTTCTGTATCGAAATATTGTTCTGTTGTTTTTTCAATAAATTCGCCCTTATCGTAAAGATTTTTAAAAAATTCAGAAGCAGTTTTATAATGCGTTTCATTAGTAGTTCTGGAATAAATATCGAACGAAATTCCAAAATCTTCAAACGATTTCTTTATAATGTTATGGTAACGGTCAACAATATCTTTTGGCGAAACTCCTTCTTGTCGTGCTTTAATAGTAATAGGAACTCCGTGCTCATCGCTGCCACCAATAAATATTACATCTTTACCTCGTTGGCGAAGGTATCTAACATAAATATCAGCAGGAATATAAACTCCAGCCAAATGTCCAATATGAATAGGTCCATTAGCATAAGGCAGTGCCGAAGTAATTGTATATCGTTTATAGTTTTTCATTTAAAAATAAAATTTATTGCTAAATTCAGCCCCACAAAGATACAAGAAATTAATAATGACAATTCCATCTTTTTTAAAAACCGGCGACCATGTTGCTATTATTGCTCCATCTGGTTTTGTTTTATATGAACAAATTGCAAATGCAATAGAGGTTTTAACTTCATGGGGTTTAAAAATTCAATCAGGAAAAAATCTTTATTCAAAACATTTTTCGTTTGCCGGTTCCGACGAGCAAAGAAAAAGCGATTTTCAAGAAGCAATTGATAACCCTAAAATTAAAGCAATATTTTGTGCACGTGGTGGTTATGGTGCATTAAGAATTATTGATAAAATTAATTGGACAAAATTTATTGAAAGCCCCAAGTGGATAATTGGCTATAGTGATATAACAGTCTTACATTCATGTTTAAATAATGTTTTGGAAGTTGCATCTATTCATGGACCAATGCCTATGAATTTCGAAAAATTAAAAAACGAGCAAAATTCACTTTTATATTTAAAACAGTTGCTATGGGGTGAAAAAATAACATATAAAATGCCTAATTTATACAAAATAAAACCATCAGTTATTGAGGGTGTTTTAAAAGGCGGAAATTTATCGCTCCTTTATAGTTTAAGGGGAACTGATTACGATTTTAAAACTAAAAACAGCATTTTATTTATAGAGGAAATAGGAGAATATATGTATCATATTGATAGAATGTTGCAAAACTTTAAATTAGGAAATAAATTCAATGGTTTAAAAGGAATTGTTTTAGGAGATTTTACAGAGATTAAAGAAAACGATAATGCTTTTGCTTTTTCATTAAAAGAAATATTAATCGAAGTTACAAAGGGTGAAATCCCGATAATATATAATTTTCCGGCAGGGCATACAGTTCCAAATTATCCAATAATATTAGGTCAAAAAGCAAAAATAATAATTGATAATAATGATATTCTTTTTGAGCCAAGTTAATGGTCGTAACTTTGAAAATTTTTTGGAACTACAAATATTGAAGGGTCTAATTGTTGTTTAGATATTTGAGTTACTCGTAAAGTCATTTTTTGTTCACGTAAAGAAGTTCTTTCTTCGCTCAACATGGGGAAATATCCTTGTGTGTCGGATATCTGTAAATAATATTCGGAATGTTTTTCGGAACGATTCCATAACTTCAAAAAATCTTCAAAAAAAGCAAAATTGTCTTTCGCTACCCAATATGAAACTTCTGTGTTCTGAGCTCTGTTTCTTACTCTCCACTGATAGCATTTATATCCTTGAATTTTTTTACTGTTATTTGTTTTTATAACCTGAAAGTTATTGTCATCATTTTTAGAAAATGGTTTTGGAGGAATGTTTATAAACATTTTGCGAGTTGGGTCAACGGCTGTAATTGTTCCTTTATCTAAATCAAAAATCATATAATTATCTTTGTTTTTACAACCCTTGCAATTTTCCTGAGAATCAAATCTAACTATTCTATCTTTTATTAAATATGTGTAAGACAATGTGTCTTCTAAAAATTCCTGAACAAAGTCTATCTTTCCTTCAAAATTTTTATTTTTTGAAGTAACATTATTAAGTTTATCGTTTTGCGATTTATTATTAGGTTGCGAGTGTAAAAAATTTGTTCCTAAGAAAATAAATGCTAAAATAAAACTCAAATAAATTTTGTAAATATTTCTCATTCAACTACTTTTATTTATTAATAAAATAATTTTTTAGGTTATACGCTAAAATGTCAACAATGTTTCATAAATTAGCAATAAATATTTAAAAAAATGACTGCTCATATTGAACTTGGCATTGAAGGAGAAAAAATTGCTGCACAATATCTTGAAAATAAGGGCTATGTAATTTTATTTAAAAATTGGAGATTTAAACATAAAGAAGTAGATATTATTTGTAAAGATAAATCTGCATTAGTTTTTGTTGAAGTAAAAACCCGAACTACCGATTATTTTCAAAAACCTTATGAAGCTGTCGAAAATAAAAAACAAAAATTGTTAGCCGATGCTGCAGAAGCTTTTGTAAGCGAATATACCAATTTTGAAGAATTAAGATTTGATGTTGTTTCTATTATAATTGATAAAGGCGAAATCAAAGATATTGAACATATTAAAGAAGCTTTTATTCCGGGATTAAATTTTTAAAGCATGAAAGTAGTTATACAAAAAGTAAAACAGGCGTCGGTTATTATCGAAAACAAAGAGTTTTCTTCGATTAAGAAAGGTCTATTGGTTTTTGTTGGAATTGAAGAAGCCGATAATTTGGAAGATGTAAAATGGCTTTCAAAAAAAATTACTCAACTTCGAATTTTTAATGATAACAATGATGTTATGAACCTTTCGGTTTGCAATGTTAATGCTGAAATATTAGTCGTTAGCCAATTTACACTTCATGCACTTACAAAAAAAGGCAATCGTCCATCATATATAAAAGCAGCTTCGCCAGAATTTGCAATTCCTATTTACAATACTTTTGTAAATGAATTAAAATTATTGCTTGGTAAAGAAATTAAAACCGGCGTTTTTGGCTCATCAATGGAAATTAATTTAATAAACGATGGTCCTGTAACAATAATCATTGACACAAAAAATAAAGAATAATGATTGAAGTTGTAAATCAGTCAATTAACCCATATTTTAATATCGCTTGTGAAGAGTATTTATTAAAAAATTTCAATCACGATTGTTTTGTGTTATGGCGAAATTCGCCATCATTAATTGTTGGAAAACATCAAAATACTTTAGCCGAAATAGACATCAATTTCGCCAAAAAAAACGACATAAAAGTAGTTAGGCGAATATCGGGAGGCGGAACAGTTTACCACGATTTAGGCAACTTAAATTTTACTTTTATAACAAATCACGATAACAATAAAATTATAAATTTTGCTTTGTATTTGAAGCCAATTACAGAACTATTAAACAATTACGGGATTATTGTAACAATTAACAAAAGAAATAATTTGTTTATTGGTGATAAAAAAATCAGTGGAACAGCGGCACATATTTTTAAAAACAAAGTTTTACATCACGGCACCCTTTTATTTTCAACAAATATCAAGAATTTGCAAAATGCGACAAAAACAAATTACGAAAATTTTACAGACAAATCCATAAAATCGGTAAATAGTTCTGTAACAAACATATCTAAACATCTAAAATCTAAAATGTTATTAAAAGTATTTTCAGAACAATTGAGCAAAAAAATCAATGCTGATTTTAAAATCAAAGAAAAATATTTTCTTTCCGATGCAGATATTTTAGCAATAAATAAGCTTGTAAAAACAAAATACAAAATATGGGACTGGAATTACGGTTATTCTCCATTTTATAGTTTTAAAAAATCAACAAAAAACAAATTGCTAAATATCGAAGTTGATGTTAGAAATGGTAAAATTGAGAAATTAAAAATTTTAGAAAACTCAAACAATGAAAATGTTGCATTAATCGAAAATGAATTTATTGGTTTAAGGCATTGTGAAGAAGAAATACTAAATAAAATAAATGATATTGAAATTATAAGTTCTATATTTAAAATTTCTAATAAAGAATTTCTTGATTTATTTTTTTAACCTAAAGCTGTATATTTGTTGTAAATTATTTTAAAATTGAAAAAAATACTTTTTGTAATAAATCCAAAAGCAGGAGTAAAAGTCAAAATAAATATTGCTCAAAGTATTTGTGAATGGCTTAATGGCAAAGCTATAGCCGAGTTTCAATATTGGGAAAACATAAATGTTGATATTACAAAAGCAGTTAATAAAAGACTTGAACAAGAAGTATTTGATGCTGTAGTAGCAGTTGGTGGAGATGGAACTGTAAATAATACCGCAAAAGCATTAATAAATACAAATATACCATTTGGAATTTTACCTATGGGTTCTGGGAATGGACTTGCAAGGCATTTACAAATTCCTATGAATCTTCAACAAGCTATTAATGTAATAATTGAAGGAAATACAAAATTTATTGATTCATGCACTATTAACAATGTGCAATTTTTTTGTACTGCCGGTGTTGGTTTCGATGCACATATTGGTCAACTTTTTGCCAACTCAAAAAAAAGAGGATTTAAAACTTACGCAAAAATTGTGTTTTCTGAATTTAAAAAATACAAAGCAGAAAAATATACAATAATTGCTGATGGAAAAGAAATTCAAACTGAAGCATTTTTAATTACAGTTGCCAATGCTAACCAATACGGTAATAACGCATTTATTTCGCCCCTTTCAAATATTTCGGATGGATTTATGGATGTTGTTATTATAAAACCTTTTAATTTAATTCATTCGCCTGCTATAATATCAAAATTATTTTTAAAGAAAGTGCATATCTCAAAGTTTGTTCAAACACTTAAAGCTAAAGAAGTCATAATATATAGAGATGAAAAAAAGCCCGTTCATTTTGATGGAGAACCTTTGATAATGGGCAATGAATTACATTTCAAGATTATAAATAAATCGTTAAATGCAATTGTACCTATAAATATATAGAAAAAATAATTATTTTTGTATTTACAGGCAACCAAATTGACCTTAAAATTGACTTATATATAAAATAAATTTTTATGAGAACTTCAATTATCTTTTTTTCTATTTTAATTTTATTTAGTGCGAAAAATATATTCGCTCAAAATCCCGGTCTTACCGTTAAAATAAATAAAGTTTCAAACGATTTTTATACCGTAAATGAAGCGGATAAGCACTTAGTTTCATTCGAAATAGCAGGAATTCAAAGTAATAAACAAGCAGAGAATCTTCTAAAATCTGTTAGAGGATATCGTGGTGTCGAAGAATTTAACATCGTACAAATAAATGGAACTAATAATTGGCAAGCTAATGCAGTTTTGTATAAATATGCTAAAGAAGAGTATTTTAAATACTTTTTTAAGTTTATGAAAGTAACTGAATTAATAATTGATAATAATAAAGTATTAATTGAAAAATTATAACATTATGAAACATACATTATTAAAATCTGCAATAATTTTATTTTCAATATTTATTGTAAATAAATTAAATGCTCAATTAGTCGTAAATGTTGGACAAACGCCTACTCAATTAGTGCAAAATGTTTTAGTTGGAGGAGGTGTATTAGTTAATAATGTTACATTTGTTGGCAGTACTTCAGGTGCAAATAGACAAATAGGTGAGTTTACTAATGGAAACACTACAAATCTTGGAATTACAAATGGTGTTGTTATTTCTTCAGGAAATGTAAGTTCAATTCCAAACCCTTCATCATCTCAATTAGATGTTGATTATTCAGGTGCAGGAGATGCCGATTTGGCGCAATTATTAAGTACAAGTTCAGCAAACTCTCATGATGCAGCTATTCTCGAGTTTGATTTTCAACCTCTGTCAAATACAGTAAGTTTTAAATATGTTTTTGCATCTGAGGAATATAACGATTATGTAAATTCTCAGTTTAACGATGTTTTTGGGTTTTTTATTAGTGGACCTGGAATTACCGGACCTTTTTCAAATAATTCTGCAAATATTGCACTTATTCCATTTACAACAACTCCTGTAGCTATAAATAATGTAAACAATGGGGGACCTGTTTCTGGTTGTGCGTCTGGTCCTTGTACTAATTGTACTTATTATGTTGATAATTGTACAGGAAGCACTATTATTTATGATGGTTTTACTACTGTTTTAACTGCAACTGCAACAGTTCAGCCATGTCAATGGTATCATATTAAACTTGCAGTTTGTGATCTTTACGATGGCGTATTCGATTCAGGAGTTTTTCTTGAAGCAAATAGTTTTTCATCAGATGCTGTTAATCTTGCTTCATATTACACAAATCCTTCTCTTGGATTAAATGCTATTGAAGGATGTTCCGATGGATTAATAAGTTTTACATTAAACAACCCTGCAACTATTAATGACACAATATATTATACGATTGGTGGAACTGCAACAAATGGAGTTGATTATACCACAATTCCCAGTTACGTTATAATCCCGGCAGGATTTGATTCCACTGCTATAATTATTAATGCTGTAATGGATGGGTTAACGGAAGGAACAGAAACAGTAATTTTACATGTTCAAACTTCATCGTGTGGAACACAAGATATTACATTAAATATTGCTGATAACACGCCTATTCTGGCTAATGTTACTTCAGACCAAACTATATGCGATGGTAATCAACCTGTTAGTTTTAGTGTTGCAGCTTCCGGTGGTGTTTCTCCAATTAGTCTTTTGTGGAGCAATGGATTGGGAACAAACTCAAATGTTACAACAAGTCCACCAGTTGGAGTTAGCACTTATACTGTAACAGCAACAGATGCCTGTGGAGCAACTAAAACTGATAGTATCCATATTACTGTTAATCCAACACCTACTGCAACTTTTACAGCCCAGAGCCCAATATGTGCAGGAATGCCTTCTTCAATAGTATTTACAGGTGTTAATGACTCATTATTTACATGGAATTTTAATGGTGCTACAATACTATCAGGAACACTTGGAACGGCTGGTCCGTTTACTATAACATGGAATGCCGCAGGTACTTATGCAATAACATTATCTGTAACAAATACTGAAGGATGTATAAGCGCACTCGAAACACATTATATTCAGGTGCTTGGAGCTGGCACTCCTAACTGTTGTATCGCTCCAACTCCAGATGCCGGTCCCGATTTACAATTTTGTGGACTTTCGGGACAATTTCAAGCAATAACACCTGATGACCCAAGCTATGTTGGTACATGGACACAGCTTACTGGTACAGGAACTTCATCTTATGGTGATAGTCATTTAACAAATTCTACCGTTACAGTTACTTTGCCAGGTACATATACTTATCAATGGAAAGAAGTAAATGGTCCTTGCGATTCTACTGATGTTGTATCAGTAACATTTATTCAAAAACCAATTGCAAATGCAGGTCCCGATTCTTCTTTATGTGGTTTAAATTATGGAATGTTGGCTCAAATGAGTACTTCGGGAACTGGTTTATGGACCGGTACAGGAATCGTTTCTCCAACAATCCCTAACTCTGCTGTAACTGTACCTGTATATGGTACATATACTTATGTATGGACCGAAACAAATAGTGGCTGTGTTAGTAAAGATACTGTGAATATTGATTTTTTACAAGTGCCAAATGCTAATGCCGGTATTGATGGCACTGGTTGTGGTTTTAGATATACTCTTTCTGCTGATAGCACTTATCCAGGTTATTGGTCTGGTCCTTCGGGGGTTATTTATATTGATGGATATACACTTCCTACAACAGGAATTTTAATTCCTAATTATACCGGTTCGTCTTATACAGCTACGTTTGTGTGGCATGCTCATAACGGAATATGTGCCGATAACGATGCCGTTAATGTAACATTTAATCGCCCACCTCATGCCGAAGCTGGACCACCTCAAGATGTTTGCGGTACTTCAGCTCAGGTTTTTGCTGACACTATTGGTTCTGGTCTTACTTCCGGATACTGGACAATTAATCCATTAGGACCACAACTTACTCCAATTGTTCCTTATGGTTCAAATGTTGATATATCTAATTTAGGAAGCTCCGCTTTTCACTTATCTGTTGGAAATTATTATTTAATTTTCGTTGCTCAAAATGGGCAAGGTTGTGTTGGTAAAGATTCCTTAAAAGTTTCTTTTTATGATGTGCCTGTAGCATATGCTGGTATTGACACTGCAATTTGTGGAAAATCATACAATTTGAATGCTAACTGGAGTATTGAAAATCCTGTTGGACAATGGTCAACAATTTCAGGTCCCGGAACTGCAAACTTTGTTAACCCAACAAATAATGCTTCAGTTGTAACTGTAACTCAATTTGGAATTTATCAATTTGTATGGAAAGAATCTAATGCTGCACAAACAACTTGCTCCGACCGTGATACAGTTATTATTAATTTCAAAATAGTTCCAATGCCCGATGCAGGATTAGATTTTGGCGTTTGTGGTAAATTTGCTTATATATGTGCCGATACAACCGTTTCCGGTGGTGCATGGAGTTGCCCTCAAGGTGGTGTTGCTTATTACGATGCTGAAAACGGAAACGACACTCCTGCAAACCAAAATGTACCATGTACTTGGATTAGATACCTTTCAGAAAATGACACTGTTACAATGTATTGGTCAGAGTTTAACGGAGTATGTTCGGGCTACGATTCTGTAAATGTTTACTTTGGAACTATTCAAACAGCTAACTCATTAGTAAACCCAACTGACACATTTGTTTGCGGACCAACTTTCTATCATTTGAATGCACAACAACCTCCTCCTGCTTATGGTTATGGCTACTGGGTAGATACAGTTCAAAACACAGTTTTCTTACCTTCACCAATTATTACTAACCCAACCGCAACAATAGATACAGGTGGTACAAGTTATTATGGCTGGCATCATTTTTATTGGATAACAAATAATGGGGGTTGCCGTGATACGTCTTCAGTTGTTCCGGTATTATTTATAGAAAAACCTGTAGCAAATGCTGGAATAC
>JAVHRE010000394.1:0-2035 GCA_036171495.1 Bacteroidales bacterium | reverse complement strand
CATATTTTATTTCACGCCAAGTTTTCTAATTTCTTTTTGTGTTGCTTCTATTATTGCTTTTAATTGTTCCTTTTGTTGTCTGTCCAAAGCACTCGCATTTTTTGTAAGCACTGATTGTATTTTGTCAAGATGTTTAATACAATAAGATAATCGTGATTCTACCGGCAGTTTGCTGATAGTCGTTTTGGAAAGTTCGTCAAACTCTATAAGAGTGCCCATTTTATTTTGTTTATTTTATCTCATGTATTCGGTGAATCGGAATAAGAATCCCTTGTTTTAATATCACTCTTTTGTCGGTTACTCCCCAAACAGTTGTTTCTACTTGTTTTAAACCATCCGCATCCTCAAACACAATTTTAATTTTATTATGCTCCAAATTACCCAATTTCAAAGCTCTTTCCAGATTGGAGTATCTGATTTTAATTTCATGTGCCGATGCTAACACATCATTGTCAGGAAATTTTAAGCCGTGTATATTCTCTTTTTCAATTAAAAGTGGGCGGTTGGTATGAATATGGTTTATCATGGCGTAGGGTTTAAAAGGGTAGATTTTAAGCGGAAATACATGCTATTACGAACAAAAATAAGGAAGTGTTACACAAATTTAACAGAAAGTCTTTTCTTTTTTTTAGACTTTCGTTTGTTTAAATTTTCACTTTTTGATCTTCGATTGAATCATTTATGTATGCTATTAATTTTAATAAGGATGATTCTTTAATGACTCCGACCCGCTTACTTCTATCATAGTGCCCATCAAGTATTTTGCATTTAAGCATCGTTCCTAAATCCAACGTTCCCCAATTGTATTTTACATTTAAGATTGGGTATTTTTCTAATACTTCATTCGGTGTTAAATAATTCTCTTCAAGATTCTCTGCAATTTCCAATTGGTTTCAATTTATTTCAATTCTTTTTTAATTCTTTTTAATTGTAATTTAACTGATTATCAGCAAACATTTATTTTAATTTTCACCTTGTTTGCCGATTTCCGGAGCCTGTCCTGAGCTTGTTGAAGGGTATCAATAAAGCCTTTAAGCTCGGCAATTTTATTTTGTTTTTCTAAATGTTTTTTTTCAACGGTCTGCTGTATCTGCCACTGTATAAGCAACAAGGTGTTTTCATAGTTGGTCTGACTTGCAATTGGCTGATTTAGTTTTAATAATATTTCCGCTTGTGTCCACAGCAGGTTGGTTAATAAACGTGTCTGGTCAATATCAAGCTGATCTTTCACTAAAATGTCTGCGAGATCCTTTTGTGTCAGCAGATTTGAATCAATGTCAAAAGTGCTCTTAATAGTGTCCTGAATAATGGTCAGTGCAACTTTTAATTTTGTATCTCCGGTCAGCCCGATTAACTCTCCAAATGCGTTGGCAGATTTGTCAACGAGCATTAAAATTAAATTTCTGTTGTTCATAATTGTTATTTTCTTTTCGTGTAAAGTCGTTCAATTAATTTTGCAGTTGTCAGAGGTTTTACAATAAGCCCCGAAACATATTTATTATTATTTGCTTTTTTAATGTCCTCAGGATTTGAAGAAGAAGACAGCATAAAAATGGTAACGTGATTTTGTTTGGATATTTCGAGTTTGTCAAACTCGTCAAGAAACGCAAAGCCATCCATAACAGGCATATTAATATCCAGCAGAATAATTTGTGGAGGGAATACACCATGATAAGAGTTCATGTCTTCAATAAGTTTGAGGTAATTCAAAGCGTCCTTTGCAGTGCCGAATGGCAGAATCCTTTCAATGAAATTTAAACTTTCAATTACTTTTTGATTAATGCAACGGTCTACTTCATTGTCGTCAATGAGCATAATTGATTTAATTTTTGTCATAATTTGTAAGAGTTGTGATTAGAAGCTGATTGAATACTATGTGTATGGAAACACACACAAGTCCTGCGATGCAGAAAATGTGGCAAGAATTAATTTGAAATTTGAGTAAACTAAAGAGATAAACAGCAAACGCAGAAATGCCTAAAACCCTTACCAATAGCGATTTTCTGGGGGGGGGGGGGGGAAAAAGGGGTTTTTT
>JAVHRE010000393.1:5963-10536 GCA_036171495.1 Bacteroidales bacterium | reverse complement strand
ATTATATGTATGTTATAGCAAAATCATTATGGGACTTCTAATCCCGCCTAAAGCGGGACAGGTTCGTCATGCTGAACTTGATTCAGCATCTCACAAAACGAAGCTTTGTATTGAGATTACTCACACTTTAATTTTATTTTCAAGGTGTTCATGAGATCGCTTCGCTAAGTTGCTTCAGTCAATCCTTCCTTCGCAATGACGCTATTTGTTCCGCTTTTGCGGGATTAGAACCCACCTATAGCAAAACAATTTTTCGGGTGGTAATAACATTGCCGGTATCGTTAATTATTTTAACGAAGTAAATACCATAACCACCAAAGTCATTTACATTTATTTGGAATAACTGCTGATTTGTAAAAGTTTGATAAACTATTTGACCAATATTATTTTCGATTTTAATGGAGTAATTAATCATATTAGAATAATTTCCGGTATTTATAAACACAACATCATGAGTTGGATTAGGATAAATCTTAATTGTGTTAATATTATAAGGAGGATTAACAGATAACAAAACATCAATAATAAGCGTGTCCGTAACAGAAATATAAATTGTATCTGTACATATTGTTCCAGTTGTGTCATAAACTATAACGCTGTTGTTTATTGTTCTGCTACATCCGTTTCCATCAGTGTAAAAATAACTGACAATAGATGTTCCAAGTCCGGCACTTGTTGGATTAAATGAGTTGCCTGTTACACCGTTGCCCGAAAATGAGCCTCCCGACGGATTGCCAGTTAGACTTATAGTATTCGCATTGATATTAATAAAATTGCTTGTTAGATTTATAGATACAACTGGAAGTGGATTAATAGTAACAATAACTGTATCACGTAAGCTTTCGCAAGTACCGTCAAAATTCGTAACATAATAAGTTGTACTTGACATAAGAAAGGGTGTAGTGTACGTTTGTCCTGAAGCAATCTGAATACCGCTTGAATTATACCATATATAATTTATGCCATTTGAGGCTGTTAAGGTAGTAACCCCACCTCCGCAAATCGAAACACCATTAACATGAGGTACAGATGCCGCACATGGTACTTCCTGAAATAACGCTGTGATTTCTGTAGGACTCAATTCACGATTATAAAATCTGATATCATCTAATGCACCATTTACGTAACAACCATAACCATTAAAATATCTGACTCCTAAAAGGTTTAATGTAGCTGATGGAATGTTTCCATAATGACCATTGTTCGTTCCATAATTGCAAGATAATATTAAAAGATTATTATCTAAATATATTACAGTTGAAACATTGTTAAATTCATAAACAATATGATGCCAGTTATTATTAATTACCAAAGCCCTGTTTGCTGAAATATAGCCGGCAATATAATAATCAGATACTGATGTGTTATGTGTTGCATCAATAAGTTCATTTGTTAAAGTAGAACTAATATCCCCTCCAACCCAAATACAGTCGCTATAACCTTGTGTTGAAGTTCCTGATAAACTATATATAGCTTGTGGCGTATCAGTGTTTGTTTTAATCCAGAGTGAGACAGTTACAGGTTGTTGAATATTAAAACTTGACACATAGTTATTCAAATCTATGTAATCATTGATTCCATCAAAACTATAGGCACTGTTTAAGTTTCCAAATCTGTCTGTTGTTAAAACAGGCCCATGTAAAGTACCATTATAGTTATTTCCACTCATATCATTTGCATTGCCTGAAAAAGGGTAATATGCAAATAATCCATTGGTTGGAATTTGAGCAAAGCAAATTGTAATAAACATACAAAATGCAACCATTATAAAAATTATTTTTTTCATAGTGCTTGTTTTATAAAAAAATGATTATTGCAAAGATAATAATGTTTTTCTTATTGTAAAAACAACTATCAAACATTAATCGTACCTGTTTTTTTATTCGTCATTCCCGCGCAGGCGGGAACTAAGCGAAGCGGTCTCATGAGCGAAGCGAATAATCCCCTGTTTATTCGTCGTTCCCGTCTTTGGGAGATTCCCGCTTTCGCGGGAATGACGTACGGGAGAGGAATGACGGGGAAACCGTGAAACTGATACCTGAGTAGTTAATTGTTCGTCAATATGCTGCTCAATAATATCCCGGCTGAGTAGTTACAGATTTTTCAACATTCCATTGTTTATTCACGATAGTTTTTTACCTTTGTGCGTAAGTCCTAATTGTAATAAGTTTTAATTCTTATTTTTTCGTAAAACTAAAACATTATTATTTTTTGTTATGTTGCGCATTTTATTTTTTATTTTATTTGTTTTAACTATAAGTGCAACAGCCCAAAGGGAGAACCATACATGGTACTTTAGTGGATCAAGTAAAGGATTTTTTTTTGATTTTAATACTAATGCTGTTTCTATTACATCTACTCATGCCCCACTTTCTTATGAGGGATGTGGAGTAGCTGCCGATCCAACAACGGGGGACGTTTTGTTTTATTCAAACGGGATAAATATCTATGATAAAAATAATATTCAAATGCCTAATGGAAGTGGATTGTTAGGTAATATTACATGTTCAACAAATGGAATTATTTGTCCATTTCCAGGTCAGCCAAACAAATATTTTCTTTTTTATAACTCAGCAAATATCATAGTTTCAGATGTTGGATATCTTTACTATAGTATAGTTGATATGAGTTTAGTGGGAAACGGAACCGTTAGTAATCCATTAGGAGATATTGTTTCATCACAAAAAAATATTTTAGTTACAAGCAATACTCCAGAAGGATTTTCTGTCATTCGGGGAAATTTAAATAATTTTTGGTTAGTTTATCCTGAAAGAAATTCCTCAATCATTAAAGTATTCGAAATTACTTCTTCTGGAGTTACATTGCATGCTACTTTTAATGCTGGCGTTAACATTGATGGAGCTATGAGTGTTAGGTATGCAAAAACAACCCATAAAATAGCAATTGCAAATGCTTATGAATATGAGGGTTGTTTTATTATGGACTTTGATGAAAACACAGGAAATGTTTCAAATATTAATTTAATACCTGGGAGTATCCTTGGTAGTGCAATAAATTACTGGACAGGATATTATGACTGTGAATGGTCCTCTGATGGCACTAAATTATATTTATCTAAAGGTAGAATGGCTACTGGTAGTGGTAGAATTTACCAATACGACTTAAATTTCCCAACTAATCCAATTAGTTTAATTTATACTTTAGCCGGAGGATATTCAAATACATCTTCAGGATTGAAGCTCGCACCTGACGGAAAAATATACTCTTTATATTTAAATAGCATATATTCAGATTCTAGATTTATTGGTGCAATAACTTTACCCAATAACGCAGGAACTAGTTGTGGTTTTGTACCAAATGTATTAGATATGGGTTCTTCTTTTCCTTCAACAGGCAAATTTCCAGAGTTTTTAGCTCCTTATATTTGTAATAATATTTCTGTTAATGATGCTAATATTTGTTCCGGTCAATCTGCTACACTCACTGTCACAGGTGCTACATCATATTCATGGAGTAATGGTTTAGATACAAATAGCCAACAAATAGTTAGCCCAACTTCTACAACTTTGTATATTGTTACCGGGACTACAGGAACATGTGTAAGTGCTGATACTGCTATAGTAACAGTAAATCCAAATCCAACTCCGTCAATTACCGGAAACTTATTACTTTGTGTCAGTGGCTTTACAACTTTGGATGCAGGTTCAGGATATGTTTTCTATGATTGGTCACAGGGAGGGCATACCCAGTCAATAAATGTTACTTCAATTGGAACATATACCGTTACTGTTACTAATGCTAATGGTTGCAAGGGTACAGGTAATGCAATTGTTACTTCTGTAACAGATAATCTGCAAGTAACACTATCAAGTAATAATCCGATTTGTACAGGTCAAACTCTGAATTTAACTTCTCTTCCGTCTGGTGGAACAAGTTATAGTTGGACAGGTCCAAATAGTTTTACCAGTTCTGTGCAAAACCCGACCATAACAAGCACCACAATAGCTGCTACCGGAACTTATTCTGTGACCGTAACTCTTGCCGGTGGCTGTACGGGAACAGGACAAATATCAGTAATTGTAAATCCATCGCCAGTATTAATATTAAACAACGACACCTCTATAACTTTAGGTGATAGTATTCATTTAGAAGTGAATGGTGCAAGTTCTTATTTATGGAGTCCAACAGAAGATTTATCTTGTACAACATGCAACAACCCAATAGCTGCACCCAATAATTCAATTTCTTATTGTGTAGTTGGCATCAATGCAAATGGTTGCAGCGATACTGCCTGCGTTAATATTGCCGTTAATAATGAATGTGGCAATATTTGGGTACCATCTGCATTTAGTCCCAATGGCGACGGGGAAAACGATGTGCTGTATGTATGTGGAAAATGTATTAAATCAATGGAATTTAGAATATTTAATCGTTGGGGAGAAAAAGTGTTCGCGAGCAATGACCAACTTGTTGGATGGGATGGACTTTTCCGCGGAAAAGCTTTAAATACAGATGTCTTTGTGTATTATCTTAAAGCAGAAAACTACAATGGCTCCAAAGTTGAATTAAAAGGAAATATTACACTAATGCGTTAAAAATAGAAAGTACATTA
>JAVHRE010000393.1:0-5863 GCA_036171495.1 Bacteroidales bacterium | reverse complement strand
TGTTAAACCGTTAAATTGCTAAATGGTTAAATGTCCCCCTTTTTGAAGGGGGTAGGGAGATGAAAAAAATAAAACAATGAAATTGTAAACTACTTTTTTGAAATTTTGAAAGATGCCTAGTTTTCTTTCTAACACTATTTAGTCACTAAATTACTCTGCTTTTAAAATTTTCCCATAAGCAACTTCGCTATCTGCTGTACCATCGTCCCATGTAATAATAGCACCAGTTTCTTTAATTTCTTTAATTGTACCGGAATAGAATTTTGAACCTGCCCAAACGGCAATAACTTTATTGCCAACTTTTAGTTCACTTTTTTCGGAAAGCATTTTTAGGTCGGTAATTTTTACTTCACCCTTAGAGCCATCAGTATAATCAACGGCATAAGTATCACCATTAATACTTGTAATAGTTGCAAGATAGTAATTGTTATCGGTCCATTTTGCAGCCACTGACATTCCGGTAGTAAAGTGCATTTTATTTTTGCACGATTGAAAAATAATTGCTGAAAAAGCAAAAAGCAAAAGAAAAAAAATAGATTTTTTCATAGTAATTTGTTTATTAATTAATTGAGTTTACAAAAATAGAATTATTTTTTAAATAAAAAAAATGTTTTCAACAAAAAAATGTTAAAAGAATTACATCATATTAAAAATCAAGTAACTTAATTTATCTTATTTTTGACAAATATTTTCAAAATCTATATTTTATGAATACTAATAAACTTTTATTCGTTTTAGCAACTATCACAACACTTTACTTTAGTGTTTCGTGTGTTCCTGTTCGCCAATATCAGGATATGAAAAGCAGAAGTGAAAAATGCGATGAAGAACGTGATTATTTAAAAAATCAAAATAAAGAACTAACCGAAAAATCAGCAGAAATAGACCTTAACATATCAAAATTTCAAAAGCAATTAGATGCATTAAAATTAGACACATTAACTCTTGGCACATCGCTTCGCAAAATGATAACACAATACGATAAGATTAACCAACTTAACGATGAATTAATGCAAAAACTTAAATTAAAAAATATTGAAAGTACAGATGAAGCTCAAAAATTATTGGTTCAACTTCAGCAATTGCAAGAAGTTTTACAGAAAAAAGAAGATGATTTAAAAAAGACGGAAAAAGATTTGAATCAAAAGAAGTCTAATCTTGATGAACTTACCTCACAATTAGATGAAAAAAATCAAGCATTAGAAAAAAAGAATATTAGACTAATAGAATTAGAAAGTATTTTAAGCCGAAAAGATTCAATGGTAAAAGCATTGAAAGAGAAGGTCTCTGATGCTTTGCAGGGTTACGAAGGAAAAGGGCTTACAATTGTTCAAAAAAATGGTAAAGTTTATGTTTCGCTTGAAGAAAAATTATTATTTCAATCGGGAAAATGGGATGTTGACCCAAAAGGACAAAAAGCTTTAAAAGACATGGCTACTGTTTTAGAAAAAAATCCTGATATAAATGTTGTAATTGAGGGACATACCGACGATGTGCCTTTTAAAGGAACTAATGGAATTGCAGATAATTGGGATTTAAGTGCAAAGCGAGCTACCGCTATTGTTAAAATTCTTCTTTCTAATTCAAAAATAGATGGCAAAAGACTTATGGCAGCAGGCAGAAGTCAATATTTGCCAATTGATGCTTCAAACACACCTGAGGCAAGAACTAAAAATAGAAGAACTGAAATTATTTTAACACCAAAACTTGACGAACTGTTTAAAGTATTGGAGTCAAATTAGTATTTGTTCATAATTTTACACAAAGCGATGCACTGAGTTTGTCGAAGTGGTGTTCCTAATTTTTCGGGATAAACTCCGTTTGCAAAGAAATAAAATTGATTCTTAACGCATTGCGGTTTTAGCGTCTTGACGAAAAAAGTTGTTAAAAACTGTTAAAGAACATGAATATACCAAACAAATTAATTATTTTTGTTACCTTATATTTAAAAAATGTCAATAATTTTTATAAATCTTAAAACATTCAACAAAATGAAAAATTTATTTTTTACAATCGGGCTGTTGATTTTAGTTAGTTTTAATGTTAAAGCACAACAAATTCCAAACAGTGGTTTCGAAAACTGGACTCAACAAACATTTAATGAGCCTGATACTTTTCTTTCGTCAAATATTATGTGGGGTGTTAATAATGTTACAAAAGTTGCCGATTCTTATCACGGTTTGTATGCCGCAAAATTAGAAACTGTTGCTTCGGGTAATGGAGTTGCTCAGGGAATGCTTTTAATTGGAACTCCCGGAAACCACACCATTAATGGTGGATTACCTTACACTGGAACTCCTGATTCTATTTCGGGTTATGTAAAGTATGATATTCAAACAAATGATACTGCTAATTTTATTGTAGCATTTAAAAAGAATGGAGTTTTTATTGGACAATCAGCTACTCGTTTTTTCGGAACGCAATCAGTTTACAAGCGTTTTGCTATTCCAACAGGTCTTCTGTCATTGAATCCTCCAGACTCAATGGTAGCTATAATAACTTGTTCCAATATGGACCCGCCACAAATTGTTGGCAGCACACTTACAATTGATAGTATTAGTTTTTTAAACTCTAATCAACCATTTCCTAACGGTGATTTTGAAATTTGGACAGCCATTAATACCGGCGAAGACCCTAACGCATGGGGAACTTATGCAAATCAATTCCCGTATTATAATTTGCCGATTTTGGTAACAAAAACAACAGATGCACATTCGGGCAATTTCGCTGTAGAATTGCTCAGCGATACAGGCACAGTTCAACCACCTTTTGGTACTGGCATTCAAGGCGATACCATTATGGGCGAGCTTCAATTAAATTTGATAAATGGATTTTCTTCGACTAAATATCCTTTTGCATACAGACCCGATTCGTTGGTTGGATATGCCAAAGGCACTGTTGCAGCATTCTCAAATAACTTTAATTTAATTATGGTTCAATTATCAAATAATGGTACAACAATAGGACAAGCATTTTACGTTGCTCAAAATTCTATAAGCAACTATACCCGATTTGCAACCAATTTTTCTTATACATCCGGTCTTACTCCCGATTCTATGACATTTATAATTTTGGCAGGCAATCCGGGAAATCCCGAACCGGGGAATATATTTTATGTTGACGACTTATTGATGGTTTATAACCCTTTAGGAATTAACAACATTTCTGAAAAAACAACTTTCAAAATATATCCAAACCCTGTTCAAGACAAATTGAATATATTTACAAATGGCAGTAAAGAAACCTTTATTAAAATTTATAATAATACCGGAGAAACAATAAAGGAAATACCAATAAATAAGGATTTTACAACTGTTACCCTTTCCGATTTATCATCGGGATTATATTTCTACCAAATTTCAGACAGAAGCGGCAAAGTTTTGGACACGGGTAAATTTATGAAAAAATAAAGTAACTTCTCATCCGATAGCGAGCGGATACTTGCAGGTAAAAGAGCAGAACCGCTTACTATCGGATTGAATTACTTCATTGCTAAATTGTTTTATTGTTATTCTAAACTCCTTTTTGTCATTCTGAATGATTAGTGAAGAATCTATTTCATTATGAAGAATAGATGTTTCGCTAATTCACTCAACATGACAAAAAAACGAAATCTATACATTGTTAACAATGCCAAAAACATATTATACTAAACCGCCAACAAGATGTATAAAATACAATATGGTTGGCTGGTTTAGTTAATGCCGTCCCGCTTTGAGCGGGATTTAAAATAAAAGCGGAGCGATTTATTTTAATTATCTTGTTAGCAAGTCGGTATTAGTTTATAGTTTTTAGTTAAACTGAAAACAGGCTAAATGGGTTAAATAACAATTTAACAATAGGGCACCTCTAAAAACCGTACAATCCGTTATGCTGATTTTACTCGTCATTCCCGCGCAGGCGGGAACTAAGCGAAGCGGTCTCATGAGCGAAGCGAATAATCCCCTGTTTATTTGTCGTTCCCGTCTTCGGGAGATTCCCGCTTTCGCGGAAATAACGTACGGGAGGGGAATAACGTCCCGCTTTAGGCGGGATTAGAGATGCCCAATAATCTCAACCTTTCAACTTCTCAGCCTTAAGCTCAACCATTCAACAAAATAATTCAACAATATTTTTGTATTTTTGCAGAAAATTATAAAGTCTTGAAGCAATTTATAAATTTGTTTGTTGTTATTTGCTCACTTGCTGCATTCATGTACTCATGTGCAAGCCAATCGCCATTACAAGGTGGTCCCAAAGATGAAAAACCGCCAATTTTACTTAATAGTGAACCCCCAAATAAATCTTTAAATTTTAACGAAAAAAAAATAACATTGAATTTTAATGAATTTTTGCAGCTAAAATCAATTCAGCAAAAATTTGTAATGTCTCCGCCTATAAAGGAAAATCCACAGATTATTAATAAAGGCAAGTCAGTTATTATTAGTTTTAAAGATTCGCTTCTGCCAAATACAACTTACAACTTAAATTTTTCAGATGCTATTGCCGATTTAAACGAGGGAAATTCCATTGACGATTTTCATTTTTGCTTTTCTACCGGTTCGGTAATAGATTCGTTAAAAGTATCAGGTAAAATTTTAAATGCTTTAACTCAAAAACCGGAAAAGGGAATGCTCGTAATGCTTTATACTGATACAATTGACTCTGTCCCAATTAAATCTATTCCTTATTACATTGGCAAAACTAACGAAAAAGGAAATTTTAATATTGAAAACATTAGAAGTGGAAGATATAAAATATTCGCATTACAAGATGGTAATAGCAATATGTTATTTGATTTGCCATCAGAAACAATTGCTTTTTCCGACACAATTATTGTCCCGGTTGCAGAGATTAAAAAAAACATAAGCGATTCTACTGTAACTGATTCTACTATTGAAAAACCCAAAATAATAATTTATAAACCCGATAGTATAAATTTATTTGCATTTGAAGAAGACCGAACAAAACAATTTGTAAAGAAAATGTCACGACAATATAAAAACAAATGTAAGGTTCAGTTTAATCGTAATAGTTTTGGAAACATTTCAGTTGAAGGAAAATCAACAAATAAATTTCTGATTGATAAAAATAAAACACTCGATTCGCTGACAATCTGGCTCAAAGATTCGTTAGATTATTTTAATGATACACTTCGTTTTCAAATATCATATTTTAAAAAAGACAGTTTAAATAAGCTTTATAAAGTTACCGAACCATCTGTTTTTGTTTATAATGTTACTGCTCAAAAAAATCTTCAAACAAGCAAGTTTGTCGTAAACACGAATTTTACTAACAAACAACTTGTAAATTCCAATACCGATATAAAAATTCGTTTTTCTAACCCTGTAATTAACTTACCCGCTGATGACATTATTGTTGAAGAGAGTAAAGATAGTATTTTTCATAAAGTTAAACCCAATTTAATTGCAGATAGTCTTTCACATTGCATTTATCATATTTCCTATTTGTGGAAAGATGGTATGAATTATCGTATTAAAATCGAAAAAAACAAAATACACGATATTTATAATTTGATTTGCGATACAATTGTTAAATCTTTTAAAACATACTCTGCCGACTATTATAGTACGGTTTCGTTTAATTTTACCGGCATCAAGAATAATTGTGTTTTTCAACTAACTGATTTAGCCGGTAATTTAATTTATGAGTGGAATGGAACTGCTCCAACACAAAAGAAAATAGAACATTTAAATCCCGGAAAATATCGTCTAAAAGCTTTTTCCGATAGTAATAAAAATGGAGTTTTGGATACAGGTTTTTATTTGGAGCATAAACAACCCGAAAAAATTTATTTTTATCCCGACGAAATTAATCTTCGTTCAAATTGGGAGGTTGAGGTAAAATGGGAAATTAAAAATTA
>JAVHRE010000392.1:0-2044 GCA_036171495.1 Bacteroidales bacterium | reverse complement strand
GCTAACAGTTCGCTATCCCCAACCCGTTGGGTATATCTTTATTCAATAGTTTCTGGTTTAATCAAAAACTAAAAACATCTCGATTTAATTATGCAACAAATATTTCTTATTCCTTTTTGTCTGTTAAATCTTCAAAAGTAATATCAGTTGTACCGGTATTCTCTGGTTTGGTAACTTCTTGGCTATTATTACTTTCATTAACAATATTGTTCTTATTAATATAACTAACAACATTGCTTAATCCTTCAGCAAATTTTTCAAAATCTTCTTGGTAAAGAAATATTTTATGTTTTTCGTAAAAGAAATTGCCATCAATTGAAGTTCGTTTTTTGCTTTCGGTAATGGTTAAATAATATTCGTCACTTCGAGTAGCTTTTACATCAAAAAAATAAGTTCTTTTACCAGCTCTAACTGATTTTGAATAAATATCATCATGCTCATTTTGATGTTTTTCTTCTTGTTTTTCTTCGTTTTTTTCGATTTCTTCCATAGTTGATATTTTTAATTTTACATTAATTGCTTGAATTTAGGAAAGTTAATAGAACCCAAACCCGTTAATGCAAATGTATATAATATTTTAATATGTAAACAAAAAATACTATAATTTATTTTTGATTAATGATTTAAGGGGACTTCTAAAAACTAATTACTCCGTCATTCTGAACTTGATTCAGAATCTAATTATCAGGTTGTTATTGGATGCTGAAACAAGTTCAGCATGACGAATGGAGTATTTTTAGAAGTTCCCTTAAGATTAATGATATAAAATGATTAATATTGCATTTTTCAAAACAAAAGGTTCATAAAACAATATGTTAAGTCGTAGGTTATTACGTATCAAGGTGATGCAGATGTTGTACGCATATTTTACACGCGGCGAACAAGAAATTCAATTAGTCGAAAAAGAGTTGTTTCGTAGTATATTTAAGGCGTATGAATTATATCATTACCTTTTATTATTAATTATTGATGTTCGTGATTATGCGGAAAATAAAATAGAATTTGCCAGAAACAAGTTTCGCCCAACCGCTCAAGATTTGAATTTAAGCGAAAGATTTGTTAATAACAGGATTATCAAAATAATTGAAAACAATAAACAATTAAAAAAGTTTTTAAACGACTATAAATATTCTTGGGTTAACTATCCGGAATTGATAAAGAAAATATACAACAGCATTACAGAATCCGATGAATATAACAAATACTTAAATATAGAAAAGCCCGGATTTAAAGAAGATAAGCAATTAATAATTGATATTTTTACTAATGATATTGCAACTTGCGACGATTTATTTAACATTATAGAAGAACAAAGTATTTATTGGAATGATGATGTTGAGTTTATAATAAGTATGATAAATAAAACAATTGGCAATTTTAAAGAAGAACAATTGGAAGAACGACCACTTGCTAATATGTATAAAAACGATGATGATATTGATTTTGTAAAGACTTTATTTAGAAAAACAATCACCAAGCACAACGAGAATGTTAAGTTAATAAGCCAACATACAAAAAATTGGGAAATAGAAAGAATTGCTTTTATGGATATGCTTATAATGGAAATGGCAATTGTAGAAGCTACCGAAATGGAATTTATTCCAACAAAAGTTAGTTTAAATGAATACATCGAAATTTCAAAATATTATAGCACCGAAAAAAGCAGTAACTTTATAAATGGAATTTTAGATAAAGTATTTTTTATATTAAAAGCGGAAAATAAAACAGTTAAAAAGGGCAGAGGACTTATAGGTGAAAATGTTTAAATTACTCACCTTACGCAAAAAAACATGCCACTAATTGCACTAAACTTATACGATGGTCAAACAAGAGTCATACATGGTCATACAATTGCAGTACAAATAACTGAATGACAACTGAATGACACGAAGTAAATAACAATGTATGGCTTTTTATGTATTCTATTGGTGGTTTAATCCTGCAGGAGCGGATGTACAATCCTGTGGTAAAAAAAATCAGCTTAAAGTGAGTAACTGATGTTACGCAAAATAATTAGCAACGCCATTTATGGCGTTGAAAAATA
>JAVHRE010000391.1:0-2044 GCA_036171495.1 Bacteroidales bacterium | reverse complement strand
CGCCTAAAGCGGGATTAGAACCCACCAATAGTTTTTAGTTTCAAGTTTTTAACAACTTAAAACCAATAAAACAGAGTATGTTAGCGAAGTTTATTCTGACGAATGAAGGACTCATACCAATTCGTTTTTTAAAATACGTCATTGCAGTCCCAACCTCTCAGGTAACTTTCCGAAAGTTATACCAATTCTTAGGTCAAATTAGTCTAAATGACAATTTATTGAACTATTACAGATACAGCATCGGTATTAAACCTGCCACGAGCCATGCAAACTTTCGGAAAGTTTACGCAATCTCACATTATTCCGCTTTCGTTTGTGTCTTCACAAACAAACTCTTAGGCGAAGTGATGAATATTGTTTGTGGGGACGGCAAAAAAAGGAGATTCCTGCTTTCGCAGGAATGACGTGATTATATTTTAGAACACTAATTGGTATCAGTATAAAAATCTGTGCGAATGGTGATTAAAAAATATCATCATTTCTTAAAATTTCAAAGCAATTAAATGTTATTTTTACGGTTAATAAAAATCAAAATAAAATTTTATGAAAATCTTTAAAAAAATATTAAAAATTACAGGGATAACTTTTATTATTCTGCTTGCATTATTAATCGCCTTACCTTTTATTTTTAAAGATAAAATAATTGAAATGGCAAAAACCGAAATCAATAAAAATTTGAATGCAAAAATAGACTTTGGCAAAATTGACCTTGGCATTTTTCATTCGTTTCCTAATTTGAATCTCGAATTAAACAACTTAATTATTATTGGTGTAGGTGATTTTGAGAAAGACACTTTGGTGAGATTTGATAAACTTTCTACCGAACTCGACCTTTTTAGTGTATTTGGCGATAACATTAAAATAAAAGGCATTGAACTTAATAATCCAAATATTCACATCAGGGTTTTAAAAGGCGGAAAAGCCAATTGGAACATAATGAAACCATCTACCGACTCAACTTCAACAACCGACACAACTTCATCAAAATTTAAACTTGCACTTAATAAATTCAAAATAACAAATGGAAAAATAGTTTATGATGATAATGATTTGGGCGTTTACAGCTCATTTCAAAATTTTAATTTTTTATTAAAAGGCGATTTAACAGCCGATTTTTCATCACTTGTAACAAAATCCACACTCGATTCGCTTGTCGTTATTTATGATGGAGTTAAGTTTATAAATAAAGCAAAAGTAGAACTTAATTCAAGTATTGATGCCGACCTTAAAAATTCAAAATATACATTTAAAGATAATACCGCAAAACTTAACGATATTGATTTGGCATTTAACGGATTTTTTGCAATG
The DNA here is from genome assembly GCA_036171495.1 of Bacteroidales bacterium. Classification (GTDB taxonomy): domain Bacteria; phylum Bacteroidota; class Bacteroidia; order Bacteroidales; family GWA2-32-17; genus GWA2-32-17. Next base: position 736 of record JAVHRE010000391.1, on the reverse strand, counting down.
CCAACAAGCGATTACAACATGGACATTACTTTTGACGCTAAAAAAACAGATTTCAAAAATTTACTCTCTCTTATTCCTGCAATTTACATGAAAGATTTTGAAAAAATTAAAACTTCCGGTAAAATGGCGTTTAATGGTAATGTGAAAGGCGTTTATAACGATAAATCTATGCCCGGTTTTAGTCTTAAACTTTTAGTCGAAAACGGAAGTTTTAAATATCCAAGTCTTCCTGCATCAGTAGATAATGTTAATGTTGATATGGCAATTGATAATAAGGATGGCAAGCCTGATAATACAATTATTGATATTAAAAAGTTTCATATTGATTTAGCTGGAAGTCCTTTTGATATGCGTTTGCACGTTACAACACCTGTGAGCGATGCAAATCTTGATGGTATGGTTAAAGGAACTATTGACCTCGCAAAATTAAAATCGTTTATACCTGTTGAAGATGCTTCGCTATCCGGAATTATTAAAGCTGATGTTGATTTTGCCGGCAAAATGTCGCAAATTGAAAATAAAAAATACGAAGATTTTAAAGCAAAAGGGACAATTGATTTAACAGGTATTAATTACAAAAGCACTTCGCTTTCAGCACCTGTAAATATAGAAACTGCTTCAATGGAAGTAACTCCAAAATATTTCGATTTAAAAAGTTTTAATGCTAAAATGGGAAACAGCGATTTTGCAATGAATGGTAAAATTGAAAATTTCTTGGCTTATATTTTTAAAGATG
>JAVHRE010000390.1:0-2048 GCA_036171495.1 Bacteroidales bacterium | reverse complement strand
GCTGCAACAAAGTGCGTAATTTTGCCCTTTGTTTGTTCCCATATTTCGGGACCAGTTGTAAGATAATGAGCTTCAGGATTTTTAGGGTTATCATACTGATTAACGCGAAAACTGTTAGGAGTTTCTTTTGCAATTCTTATAGCTGTATTAACATAATGCTCCGGCGAATCTGGTGATGCCGAAGTTGGAGTAATAACTATTTTAGCTCCCAGCGCTATAAGAGTATTTTGTTTTTCTATACTTACCTTATCCGGCATGGTTAAAATTGCTTTATAACCTTTTATGGCTGCGAGCATAGCTACAGCAGCACCTGTATTTCCTGAAGTATTTTCTACTATAGTGCCTCCTTTTTTTAGTAATCCTTTTGCTTCTGCATCTTCAATAATATGCTTTACCATCCTGTCTTTAATACTTCCGCTTGGATTAAAGAATTCTAATTTTACATAGATTTCTACATTAATACTTGGGTTAATTTTTTGTAATTTTACTAATGGTGTATTACCAATTGTATTTAAAAGAATGTTGTTTGACATATTTTTTGATATAATCTGCAAAAGTAATATTTTTTTAATAGGTTACATTTTTTCACCTATAACGGTTTGATATTGGATTTGGCATGTTGCACATTCTGCTTGTTGTTTTTCGTAGGTGATGTTACCGACTGTTGCACTATTTTAATGTCTTGCAAATTTTAATAATGGCTTATAATTTCCATTGTCTGCGTCAATAATTGCGTTAATATAAATTTTTCGGGTGTCGCTTTGTTTACTTAACTTTTTTTTACCCCAGGAAAATATTTTTTTTCCAAAAATTCTTTCTATCATAATATCAGCAATTAATCTTGAATGTCTTCCATTACCATTAGGGAAAGGATAAATTTTGACCATCCTATGTTTAAATCTAATTGCAATTCCATCTTCTGAAAAAGTATTTTTCTTTATCCAAAATTTACAATCATCAAGGAGTTGTTTTAGCTCAATTCCTATATAAAATTTATCAACACCAATATTTTTATTGGACTTACGAAATTGACCAGCCCATGTCCATACTTGGTCAAACATTTGCTTGTGTAATTCCTTAACAAATTGTTCTGTTAAAAATTCATCAATTGTAAATTTTCGTTTAATTGTCCATTCAATTGCTTTCTCAATATTATGTTGTTCAAATTCATCTAATTCTCCTCTTGTTGATATTGATTTGATTTTTAAACCTTCCTTTTCTTCTTCATCAAGTGGGGATTGTCCTTCAATATATGTAAAATCTAATCCCATAAATATTTTGGCATTTCGCGTTTAATTTCTTCTGCTCGATTTTTAATCGCTTTTTTAATTCTTGCTTTAGAATTTTCCTGAGCTTCTAATTGCATCGTTTTAGATGTTCTTAAAACAATTTTCTCGGCAATTTCATAAGCTCTCTTATCAATAATACCCTCAATATTTTTCTCTTTTGGTATAAACCCATAAATAAATTTCATATCAAATGCTTTTGCTACATCTGTTAATGTCTTTATTGAAATCGTTTTAGATTTTTCTCTTGTTTCAATTTCTTTTATACTTTGAGCTGTTATACCAACTCTATTACCTAATTGTCTTAATGACATTTTCATTGCAGTTCTTATTGAATAAACCCAACCTTCAGAAGGAATTATTAAATTGTCAATCTTATGCAACTGTTCTATTTTCTTATCTAACTGCTCAATAATTAATTTTTGTTTGGAATTTTTCATAAGGCTATACACTTAAAATATTTTGCAAATATAAGGTTTAATCCTTAATTATCAAATATTATTTAAGGAAATATTTTGATTATGGCAATTGGAGGTAATGGTTGGCACTTAAAAAATTGGGTATTCAACCGCAGTTAGTGTCAAACCGTTACAAAGGTACAAATTATTTTATAATTGTCAAGTAGCCCATAACTGCACGGTGTTGTGGTAGGTGGTGTTATAAGTAGGCGATTTATTTATTTTCATTTTTCCACGTTTTCTTCAACCTTCTTCCATTTGCTTCGAATCTTTTCTTTTGTAGAATCGTCAAGATCAGGTTTAT
>JAVHRE010000389.1:0-10616 GCA_036171495.1 Bacteroidales bacterium | reverse complement strand
AAATATGGAATAAGTTCAATAAAAATCATATTAACTTTGACACTGATTAGTTACTAAATCCTTAATCGTAATTCATTAATCATAAATTTTTCAATCTCTGTGTCATATTATGTTTTTGTGAAAGTCCTATACTTACTACTTTTTTACTTTTTACTTTGTACACTCTAAAACTTTAGTTCACTAAAAAATATAAATTATCTTTGCAAAAATCGTAATTTATATGATTGAATTTGATAGCTTTTCACTCGACAATGGTTTACGGGTTTTAGTACATGCCGATAATACAACTCCTTTAGTTGCTGTAAATATTTTATATAAAGTTGGTGCAAGAAACGAAAGTCCTGATAGAACTGGTTTTGCACATTTGTTTGAACATCTTATGTTTGGAGGTTCTGTAAATATTCCAAGTTACGATGAACCATTGCAATTAGTTGGTGGCGAAAATAATGCGTTTACAACAAACGATTTAACAAATTTTCATTTAACACTTCCCGCAAACAATCTCGAAACTGCTTTTTGGCTCGAAAGCGACCGTATGTTAGGGCTTGCCTTTACCGAAAAAAGTCTCGAAGTTCAGCGAAATGTTGTAACCGAAGAGTTTCGTCAGCGATATTTTAATCAACCTTATGGTGATGTGTGGTTGTATCTTCGTCCGTTGGCGTATAAAGTTCATCCTTATCAATGGGCAACAATAGGCAAAAGTATTGAACATATTACCGGAGCAACAATGCAAGAAGTAAAAGATTTTTTTTATTCGTATTATGCTCCAAATAATGCAATTATGGTTGTTGCCGGCAATGTTGAAACAGATAACATTAAATTGCTTGCAAATAAATGGTTTGGCACTCTTCCAAATCGGAATATCTCGAAAAATGTTATTCCACAAGAGCCGGAGCAAACCGAAACCCGAAGGTTAGTGCTCGAACGCAATGTGCCAATGAATGCAATTTATACGGCTTTTAAAATGCCCGAAAAATTGCATAATGATTATAAGTTATTAGATATTATTTCTGATTTGTTAGGAAATGGAAAATCATCAAGATTGTTTCAAAAACTTGTTATGAAAACTAAATTATTTGCCGATGTAGAATGTTATATCACCGGAAGTATTGATGTTGGCTTGCTAATTGTTGAGGGCAGAATTAACGAAGGTGTTAGTTTTGAAATAGCCGAAAATGCAATTTTAGATTCTATTAATGAATTGTTGTTGAACTTAACCGAAACTGAACTTCAAAAAGTTATAAATAAAGCCGAAGCAACATTAATTTTTAGTTATATAGATATTTTAAACAAAGCAACAAATTTAGCTTATTACGAAATGCTTGGCGATGCAAATCTTATTAATACCGAAATTGTTGAATATCAAAAAGTAACAGTTGCCGAAATAAAAAGTGCAATTACAAAATATTTAAAAATTGAACATGCAAGCATTTTGCATTACAAATCAATAAAAAATTAAAATAGTGGAAACAATAAACAGAAAATTTGCTCCCAATTATCAATTAATTGATAATTTTAATATTTCCAAACCATTAATTTCAAAAATAAATAACAATATTCCATTATTTATTTTAAATAGCGGAACCGAAGATGTTGTCCGATTGGAAATTGTTTTTAATGCCGGTTCAAAATATTCCGATAGTCCTTTAATTGCTTCTGTTACAAATTCAATGTTATATGAAGGTACAAAAACGCTTTCATCAAAAGAACTATCAGAAAACCTCGATTTTTATGGAGCTTATGTTATGCTTAATGCCGACCGCGATTTTGCACAAGCTACGCTTTATTCGCTCGGAAAACATTTTAATAAAACACTCCGACTTTTTACCGATTTAATTAATAATCCTTCATTTTCTGAACATGAATTAAATGTTTTGCTTGATAATAAACGACAGAAATTCAAAATTGACGAGCAAAAAGTTAACACACTTTCGGCAAAAAAATTTAATGAAGTGGTGTTTGGTCCGCAGCATTTTTATGGAAGAAACATTCAATTGTCTCATTTCGATTTAATTACTGCGTGGCAACTAAACGACTTCCATTTACGTCTATACAATAAAAATAATTGTAAAGTGCTTATTTCGGGAAAAATTACTGATAATATACTTAAACAGTTGGAAAACAGTTTTATGGTTAATGATTTTGAAAATAGTAAAAATGATTTTATTCAGCAAAATATTTTATCATCAAATCAAAAAAAACATTTTGTAGAAAAAGGTGATGCTGTTCAATCTTCAATTAGAATTGGTAAACCGATGGTAAATAAAAACCACAACGATTTTATTGGCTTGCAGGTTGTAAATACAATTTTGGGCGGTTATTTTGGTTCGCGGCTAATGTCGAATTTGCGCGAAGATAAAGGCTATACTTATGGAGTTGGTTCTATTGTTGCATCGCTTGTTGGTGAAGGTTTTTTTACAACCGTTTGCGAAGTTGGAGCTAATTATACAAAATCTGCTATAATTGAAATTTATAAAGAAATTCAACGTTTAATTGATGAACCGGTAAGTATAAAAGAATTGGAAAGAGTGAAAAATTATATGTTAGGCGATTTTCTTCGTTCGTTCGATGGTCCTTTTGCACAAGCCGAAGCATTTAGGTCGGTTAACGATTTTAATTTAGACGAAAAATATTTTGAAAAATATTTGCAAATTGTTAGAACTATTACGCCAATTGAAATTCAGCAACTTGCAGTTAAATATTTACAAACTGATTCAATGTATGAAATTGTTGCAGGTAAAATGTAATTGTTGAAATGGGCATCTCTAAAAACCATACAAACCGTCATGCTGAATTTACTCGTCATTCCCGCGCAGGCGGGAATCCCCTGTTTATTTGTCGTTCCCGTCTTCGGGAGTTCCGCATTCTGCGGAAGATGTACGGGAGGGGGAATGACGGAACTGTTTTTAGAGGTGCCCTAATGTATAAATTTGTTATTATATTATTTTTGTTCTTTGTTTTTTCCGATAAATTATTTGCACAGGCTCCGCCCGATACGCCTGTTCTCGATTCTGTTAGTGTTGCAAATCCTGCAACCGGTTCGGTTTATGTTAGTTGGTTCCCATGCGATTCACCCAATGTTACGGGTTATGTCATTTTTCGCAAAATTCTTATGCTTTGGCAAAGAATTGACACAGTTCTTGCACCTGCTACATCTTATCTTGATGTTGGAGTATATTATCCGGTTGCTGCAAATTATCATCCTGAATTATACAGAATGGCTGCATTTAGAATAGATGCTTCAGGAAAACCTATCGAGAGTCCAATGACAGACTCAAGTAAATATCATAACACTATTTATGTTTTCCCATATCTCGATAGCACTAATTGCCAATGGTCTATTAAGTTAAGGTGGAACAAATATGTTAATTGGACCGAAAACGTAAATCATTATACAATTTATGTAAATATTAATAATACAACGTGGGATTCGCTTTCGTCGGTTAATGGTAATACTTCCGAATTTTATCATCAAAATATTACAGACAGCACTTTTTATTGTTATTTTATTAGAGCAGTGAGTGAAACAGGTCGGACTTCAACATCAAATCAAACTTGTTTTTTTACTAATTTGCCCAATTACCCAAGCTTTATAAATGCCGATTACGCAACCGTAACAAATAACCAAAATATTAAAATTTCTTTCACTCTTGATACTGTTGCTAACATTGTGAAAAATTATAAACTTTACAGAGCCGAAAGTTTAAATGGAACTTATTCAGAAATTGCATCTTATGATAATTATACTGCCTTAAATCTTGTTTACATTGATAATGTTGATGTTACAAAAAACTGGTTTTATAAGTTAGTTGCAGTTGACCAATGCGGAAATGCCGTTATAGAATCGAATATTGCAAGAAATATCACTGTGAATGTTACTTCTAATGAAGATATTACCGAGTTTGTTAATTGGAACTCTTATTATAATTGGCTTGGCGGAGTTGAATATTACAATATTTATAGAATTGTTGATGGCAGTTCACCTTTACTTATTAGCAGTACTATAGCTGACACATTTTTTATTGATGATGTTTCTGATTATGCTGTAAACAGAACCGGAGCATCGGGTAAATTTTGTTATTATATTGAAGCTGTAGAAACCGATAATAATCCTTATGGAATAAAAGGAACAAGTATTTCAAATATTTCCTGCTCTAATCAGCCTTCAATTGTTTATATCCCAAACACTTTTACTCCTAATGATGATGCTTTAAATTCTGAATTTTTGCCAATCGCATCATTTGTAAATCCCGAAAAATATCAATTTAAAATATTCGACAGATGGGGAATTAAAATTTTCGAAACTTCCAACCCGCTTAAAGGCTGGAACGGAAAAATTAATGGAAATAAAGTGCCTGCAGGAACTTATGTTTATACTTTATCTTATATAAATTCAAACGAAGAAACAACAGACAAAAAAGGATTAGTATTTTTATATTATCCATAAAAGACAAATGGTTAATGTTTAATGGTAAATGTTTAATGTTTAATGTTTAATGTTTAATGGTTAATGTTTAATGGTTAATGTTTAATGGGTAAATGTTTAATCGTTAATCATTAATCGTTAATCATTAATCGTTAATCATTAATCGTTAATCGTTAATGTTTCACTTTTAACTTCTCACTTTTTTACTTTTTTACTTTCAACTTTCCTTATCTTTGCAAATGCAAAAGATGAAATTACTTACCAACGAAGAAAGAACTGCTTTAGAATTACAATACAATGTAATTTTAAAAAGTTGCCCGCGTTGTAAAACGAAAGAAGATAAAGCTCTGGTACGCAAAGCATTCGATTTGGCAAACGAAGCTCATCAAGGTATGAGACGACGTTCGGGCGAACCATATTTTTATCATCCTATTAATGTTGCAATAATTGCTGCAAAAGAAATTGGATTAGGAACAACTTCTGTAGTTTGTGCTTTATTGCACGATGTTGTTGAAGATACCGACTACACCCTTGATGATATTAAATTACTTTTTGGCGAAAAAGTTGCTCAAATAATTGATGGATTAACAAAAATATCAAACGTGTTTGAGCAAGGCAGCACTTCGTTACAAGCCGAAAATTTTAGAAAAATGTTACTCACGCTTTCCGATGATGTAAGAGTTATTTTAATAAAACTTGCCGACAGGTTACATAATATGCGTACACTCGACTCAATGCCCGAATATAAACAAATGAAAATTGCTGCCGAAACTTTATATTTATATGCCCCGCTTGCACACCGGTTAGGCTTATATTCGATTAAAACCGAACTCGAAGATTTAAGTTTAAAACATCAACACCCTGCTGTGTTCGACGAAATTAAGAAAAAACTTACCGAAAGCGAAAAAGACCGTCAACATTATATAGATAGATTTAGTGAGCCAATTAAAATAAGACTTAACGAAAGTGGATTCCAATATAATATTACAGGACGTCCAAAATCAATTTTTTCTATTTGGAACAAAATGCATGTAAAAAGTGTTCCATTCGAAGAAATATACGATATTTTTGCTATTCGAATTATTTTTGACCCCGACTCGCAACAATCCGAAAAAACTCAATGCTGGAATATTTATTCGCAAGTTACAGATATTTATCAACCTAAACCCGACCGTTTACGCGATTGGGTTAGCACACCAAAAGCAAACAGTTATGAAGCATTGCATACAACTGTTATGGGTCCCGATGGTAAATGGGTAGAAGTTCAAATTCGCTCCAAAAGGATGGACGAAATTGCCGAACGAGGTTATGCGGCTCATTGGAAATATAAAGGCGAAGGTAGCGACGAAGGCGAACTTGATAAGTGGATTAAGAAAATTCGCGAATTACTTGAGAGTCCCGATGCTAATGCTATTGAGTTTATTGATGAGTTTAAAATGAACCTTTTTTCATCAGAGATTTTTGTTTTTACTCCTAAAGGTACTTTAAAACGATTGCCCAAAGGTTGTACAGCTCTCGACTTTGCTTATGAAATTCATAGCCAAATTGGTGATAGAGCAATTGGTGCAAAAGTAAATCATAAACTTGTGCCATTAAGTCATATTTTAAATAGTGGCGACCAGATTGAGGTTTTAACCAGCGAAATTAGCCAACCACAAAAAGATTGGTTAAATTTTGTAACTACTGCAAAAGCTAAATCACGAATAAAAGAAAAATTTAAAAGCGAACGTAGAGAGTTTATTGAAAAAGGTAAATCACTACTCGAAGCTAAATTTTCCGAACTCGAAATACCTATCACAAGCGTATTGTTTAAAAAATTAATGCTCGGTTACGAAATCTTTTCAAAAGAAAATGTTTATTGTAAAATTGGTTCGGGCGAAATAAATTTAAACGATGTTCAAAAAGTAATAAATAGAAAATCGAAAAATAAATTTATTAGATATTGGCGATTACAAATCACCAAAACTACTTCAAAATTACCACTGCTAAAGCGTTCATCTGAAACTCCACAACAACATACAGAAGCAAAAATTAATCGCAAACAACCTTTTGTAATTAACGACGAAGCCGAACAAACTAATTATGCTATTGCAAAATGTTGTTCGCCTATTCCTGGAGATGACGTTGTTGGATATTTATCTGAAAATGATGGCGTTATTATACATAAAAAATTGTGCCCTAATGCCCAGAAAATTATGTCGAATTTTGGCGATAAAATAGTTGCTGTAAAATGGACTACACACAAAGTTTTATCGTTTTTAGTTCGAATTAAAATTAATGGTATAGATAATATTGGTATAGTAAATAATTTAACTAATCTTATTTCAAAAGAACTTGATGTAAATATGCGAACCGTATATTTTAATGCAAATGATGGAGTGTTTGAAGGCTTTATAGATTTGTATATTCACGATACGTTTGATTTAGATGCACTTATGCGAGATTTAAAAAAGATAAAAGGAATAAATTCTGTTAAAAGAGAAGAGCAAACCGAAGATATTGAATAAATAAAGTACAAAGTATAAAGTATAAAGTACAAAGTAAAAAACACGGTAAACAATAGCAGTAAGAAGTCGGCAGTCAGCAGTCGGCAGTAGGCAGTAGGCAGTCAGCAGTAGGCAGTAAACGATGAACAAAGTGAGAAGTTAAAACAATAAACAATGAAATAAATAGAAACACCTTGTTGTCATTCTGAGTGATTAGCGAAGAATCTATTCTTAGAGTTAAAGGTAAACAATGAAAATGGTTAAATTGTTAAATAACGCTCAACAATGTATGACAATGAATGACAACTGTATAACAATGTATGACAATAAACATAGAACTTTTTAACATTCGTATATTCGTAATTCGTAGAACATAGAACAATAAACATAATTCTTTTAATTAATATAATGGTAACTATCAAAGAATCAGACATAAACGTTTATCTAATTGATGACGATGAATTGTTAAACAAAATATTTAGAACAAAGTTTGAGCAAGCAGGTGGTTTTAAAATTTATTCGTTTACAAACGGAGAATCGTTTTTAGAGCATTTTATAAAAAGAAAATTTAATAAAAAACAAATTCATATTGTTATTCTGGATTACTTATTAAAATCTGCCGAAAACCCTCAAGCTAAGAATGGTATTGATATCTTAAAAATAATTCGTGAAACAAATCCCGAAGTTGAGGTTATTATGCTTTCGGGTTTAGATGATGTTGATATTGCAACTAACGCTTTAAAATGCGGAGCTGTGTCATTTGTTAGGAAAAATGAAAATTCATTTTTAAGAATACATAATAACGTGAAATTTATTATCAGCGAAAAACGATTAAAAATAACTAAAAATCAAAGTCGTACAACTATAATTATATTTTTTGCCCTTATTACTCTTGTAATTTTATTCAGTATTTATTATTATTTTACCGAATAAAATATATTGTAACTACACAGCCTGTTTAAAATATTAATAAAACAAACATATTCCACTGATTACAAATAGATTAATAAGTTATTATGTTATTGACTGATGTTACGCATGCTTTCAATATTTATTTTATGAACATCATTAGCCACGACATTTATGTCGTGTTTAAAATGCAATCTAAAGAAAACGGGCTTTAGCCCAAACCAAAAATTAATGTTTAACAATTTTGGGCTAAAGCCCATTTTCTTGTTCTTTATTTTTCAACGCCATAAATGGCGTTGCTAATTATTTTGCGTAACATCAGTTATTGAGTTAATAACCAATAACATAATAACCAATAACTAAATAACTATTTCAATTTGTGAACTTAGCGAAGCCATCTCACGAATACCTTTAAAAATAAACATAAATATGAGTAAATCTGTGGCAAAAATGGCTTATTTAGGGGCTGAGTAGTTACAATATATTTAATAGCATCTATATAAACTTAAAATCAGCTTTTAGAGAATCCATTAAGATATTTGAATCCGATAGCTTTTGGATTTGAACTTTGGATTTTGGTATTTGGAATTTTGAATCATCCTGACTTATTGTCATATTTTTTTCAATGGCACATTGTTTGAAAATATGCAACGTTTAACTTTAAAAATAATTAAAATTATGCAAAAAGGTACAATAGGTGTAACCACCGAGAATATTTTTCCTATTATTAAAAAATTCCTTTATTCCGAACACGAAATATTTCTTCGTGAAGCCGTTTCAAACGCAATTGATGCAACAAACAAACTTAAAACCCTTGCCAGTCATGGTGAATACAAAGGCAACGTAGAAAATCTTCAAATTAAAATTGCTGTTGACAGCAAAAAAAATACTCTTACAATATCCGACCATGGCGTTGGAATGACAGCCGAAGAAGTTGATAAATACATTAATCAAATTGCTTTTTCCGGCGCTGGCGAATTTTTAGAAAAATTTAAAGATGCGGCATCAATTATTGGTCATTTTGGCTTAGGTTTTTATTCGCTGTTTATGGTAGCCAAAAAAGTAGAGCTAATTACTCTATCATATAAAGAAAATTCAAAAGCTGTTAAATGGGCTTGCGATGGTTCACCCGAGTTTACATTAGAAGATATTGATAAATCTGATGTTGGAACTGATGTTATAATATATCTCGATGATGATAATAAAGAATTTGCCGAAGAATCGAAAATAAATGAACTATTAAATAAATATTGCAAATTTTTACCCGTAGAAATTGCTTTTGGAAAAGAAAAAGAATGGAAAGATGGTAAATACATCGAAACCAATAAAGTTCATATTATTAATAACACAAAACCATTATGGATTCGCAAACCATCTGAATTAAAAGACGAAGATTATAATTCGTTTTATCACGAACTTTATCCTGCAACATTCGAAGAACCACTTTTTAATATTCACATGAATATTGATTATCCTTTTAATCTTACCGGAATTTTATATTTTCCTAAAATTAAAAACAATATCGAAATTCAAAAAAACAAAATACAATTATATAGCAATCAGGTTTTTGTAACCGACCATGTAGAAGGTATAGTTCCGGAATTTCTTACTTTATTACACGGTGTTATTGATTCTCCCGATATTCCGTTAAATGTTTCGAGAAGCTATTTACAGGGCGACCCAAATGTTAAAAAAATTTCATCGCATATCACTAAAAAAGTTGCCGATAAACTACAGGATATATTTAAAACTCAACGTTCCGATTTTGAAAAGAAGTGGGACGACTTAAAAGTTTTTATTCAATACGGAATGATTACTGACGAAAAATTTTACGAAAGAGCCGAAAAATTCGTTCTGTTAAAAAATATTGATGAAAAATGCTATACTTTAGAAGAATACGAAAAGCTTGTAAAAGAAAATCAAACCGATAAAAATAAAAATGCTATTTATTTATACGCAACAAATAAAGAAGAACAATATACATATATTGATGCTGCTGTAAATAAAGGTTACGATGTTCTTTTTATGAATGGTCAACTCGATGCACATTTTATAAATCAATTAGAAGGTAAACTTAAAAACACGATATTTAAACGCGTTGATGCCGATACAATTGAAAAATTAATAGAAAAAGAAGAAGTTAAAAAAGTAGATTTATCGGAAGATGAACAAATGGAAATTCGTAACATCTTCTTTGGTGCTTTACCTCAAAAAGAAAGATTTTTTATTTCTTTTGAAGCATTGTCAGATAACGATTCACCTATTATAATTACACGTAACGAATATATGCGACGAATGAAAGACATGTCTGCAATGGGCGGTGGAAACGGTATGTATGGCGATTTGCCCGATAGTTATAATTTAATTGTTAATGCAAATCATTCTTTAGTAAAAAAACTTTTAAAACAAAAAAACAAAGAATTAACTCAGCAGTTACAAGAAATATCATCAAAATCAGAACCTGTAAAACAAGAAAAATCTAAACTCGACGAGCAATTAAAAGACAAAAAAGAAGAAGAAATTTTATCTGCCGATAAAACTCAAAAAGAAGAACTATCAAAGAAAATTGATGAAATACAAAGCGAGAAAAAAAATGTACTCGAAGAGTTTGGAAAAAATAATAAAATTGTAAATCAATTAATTGACCTTGCTTTACTTTCGCACAATTTATTAAAGGGCGAAGCTCTTAATAAATTTGTAAAACGAAGTGTTGAGCTTATTAAATAGTAAACATCTTACGAACTGATGTTACGCATGCTTTCAATATTTATTTTATGAACATCATTAGCCACGAC
>JAVHRE010000388.1:0-2057 GCA_036171495.1 Bacteroidales bacterium | reverse complement strand
AACAATGAACATAGAACGATAAACGTAGAACAATGAACATAAAACATTCTTTATATGAACAAAATAAAAGTCGAATACACTCACGAAAATTCCGTAGCTCGAATAATTCTTGATGACGGAAAAGGTAATGTTTTGGATAATGTTATGATGAATGAGTTAATTCCGTTGCTTCAATCTTTCAAAACAAATAACAACATTAAACTTATTACTTTTGAAGGTGCCGGGAAAAATTTTTCTTTTGGTGCAAGTGTAGAAGAACATACAAAAGAAAAAGCTGCTGAAATGCTCGAAACATTTCACAAAATATTTTTTACAATTATAGATTTGCATATTCCAACTTTAGCAAAAATTTCTGGACAATGTTTGGGCGGTGGATTAGAGCTTCCACTTGTATGTAATTTTTTATTTGCCGATAAAACAGCTAAATTAGGACAACCGGAAATTGTGCTCGGTGTTTTTGCTCCACCAGCTTCTATAATGCTTCCATTAAAAATTGGAAACGCAAGAGCCGAAGAATTACTTATTACAGGAAAAATTATTAATGCTGAAGAGGCTAAAAATATAGGTTTAATTAATGAAGTATTTGAAGATAGAGAGACTTTGGAACGTGAAACTGACGCATGGATAACAAAAAATATTTGTCCAAAATCTGCTTCTTCATTGCGTTATGCTACAAAAACGGCTCGTGCATCATTCGATTATTTTATGCTCAAAAATTTGCCTGCATTTAACGATTTATTTGTTAAAGATTTAATGCAAACTAACGATGCAAACGAAGGAATAAATTCATTTATTGAAAAAAGAAAACCAGTTTGGAAAAATAATTGATTATGGATACTGAAAAAGTTGAGCTAATTAAGTTGCAGTCGGTTAGTGCATTGCGTAAAACAATGGACGAATATTTTCTTCGATTAAAAACCGCCGTTGAAACTGGCAATAAAAAAATTGCTTGGTGTACAAGTGTTGGTCCCGCTGAACTTTTATATTCAATGGGTTTCGAAGTTTATTTTCCCGAAAATCATGGTGCAATGCTCGGAGCAAGCAAAACTGCCGATAAATACATTCCAACTGCTGTTGCACACGGTTATTCTCCCGAAATTTGTTCTTACCTTACAAGCGATATAGGTGCTTTTTTACAAAATGAAACTCCATTACAAAAAAGTGGTTTTAAATCAGTTCCAAAACCTGACATTTTAGTATATAACACAAATCAATGTCACGAGGTTGGCGATTGGTTCATGTATTATGCAAAACATTTTAATGTTCCAGTTCTTGGCATTAATACTCCTTTATGGATTAGCAATTTAACTTTTTCAATAATTAATAGTGTTGCAAATCAATTTAAAGATTTAGTACCAGAACTTGAAAAGGTTGCTGAACAAAAATTCGACTTAGATAAATTTCGCGAAACAGTTCGTTTATCGCATGATGGTTGTGTACTTTGGCGTAAAGTATTGGAAACTGCAATGCACAAACCTTCGCCAATTAATTTTTTCGATTCTGCAATTCACATGGGACCAATTGTGGTAATGCGTGGAACTCAATATGCAGTTAATTATTATAACATATTATTAAAAGAATTGCAAACCCGAATCGAAAAGAATATCAGTTCGGTACCAAACGAAAAATTAAGAATTTATTGGGACGGAATGCCGCTTTGGTATAAGTTGAGTAGCATGGCAAAATTATTTTCAAGTTTAGATACTTGCATTGTAGCATCAACATATTGCAATAGCTGGATTTTCGATGATTTAGATCCAAAAGACCCATTCCAGTCATCTGCATTAGCATATTGCAAGCTTTTTATTGTTCGGTCAGATGACGAAAAACAAAAGGTACTCGAAAAACTTCTGGTTGATTTTTCTATTGATGGTATAATTTATCATGATGCTAAAACTTGCGGACGAAATTCAAATAATCGTTTTGGATTACCTAATCGCCTTAATAGTAAAAATAATATTCCTTATTTAGAAATTAATGGCGATTTATGCGATTCGCGTTGTTATAGCGAGGAACAATCAATAATTGCAATCGAAACTTTTATTAAACAATTATTA
>JAVHRE010000387.1:0-10659 GCA_036171495.1 Bacteroidales bacterium | reverse complement strand
TAGCAATATAAACATCATTTGCAGCAGGATTAGTTACTGTAGTTGAAGCAGAACCAGCAGTATAAGCTGAAGTAGCAGACTCAACTGTAGCATTAGCATAATCATAAGTATTATCTTTTACATATTGTGTTCCATTAGCAACATCTGATGACCATGTACCTGTGAAAGTAGCACCAGCTAAATCAGTATTTTTCATTGATTTTGTAGAAGCTGTACCACCAGAAGAAACAACTGCATCACCATCTAAATCATATGCACCTTGTAATGAACCAGCAATATGATAAAAATAACCAGCTTTTGTTTGAGCAAATGGAGTACCTGTACTTTGCAATGTAACTGTAAATGTTCCGGTAGTTGCAGTTGAATTTTGGTCAGTAACTGTAAAAGTGTATGTTAAAGAAGTATGATTTAAAAAAGCAGAATCTAAAGCTCCAGTAGAAACTCGAAATAAATAAATTACTGATGTTTGATTTTTTCCATTATCAGTATGGGTAGTTCCCATTTTACTGGTAATATCGGTGGTTGTTGTACCTGAACTGGTTAAACTCGGTCCGGTTAAAGAAACTGATCCGATTTTTCCTTCTGCTGCAAATGTTACATCTGAACTAATTGAATTTGCACCAGTAAAAACTAAAGAATTGGTTTGAAACGAAATAGTTGGGTCAGCAGTAGTTGTAGTATCTTTTT
Source organism: Bacteroidales bacterium (assembly GCA_036171495.1). Lineage (GTDB taxonomy): Bacteria > Bacteroidota > Bacteroidia > Bacteroidales > GWA2-32-17 > GWA2-32-17. The sequence goes on along the minus strand of JAVHRE010000387.1, from coordinate 9,972 downwards.
TACAAGATGTAAACATTGCTGCGCCTGCTAAAAACATAAGAGCTAAAAATTTTACTTTTTTCATATTAAATTAATTTAAGTTAATAATTTTTTAATTGAGGCAAAGGTAAAAACATATTTTAAATAAAAAAACATGTTTTTATTAACAATTATTAAATGCCTGATATTTTATTAATTAAACTGTTTAATGCTTTTTCAATTTTACTTTTAAATATAACTTCCATTGCTTTTGGAATGTCGGCTCTAAAAGTAATTTTTATTCTTGTATCGTTAATGGCAGCTTCTTTTAATTGAATCCAAAGGAAAAACTTTAGAGGAATGTTGCCTCCACCGGTATATTTTACAAGCGAAAATGGCTCACGATTTACAATTTTTAATTCAATAGTTCCGGCGCCTTCGGCAGTAAAGCTGCAAATATCTTCAGTTGCAGTAAAATCTTTTACTTTATCTTTTGGAATTAAAGGTTCTATTTTGCTAAAGTCGCTAATTATATTGTAAATTGCTTCGGCTGGGCGTAATATTTTTCCTGTTTTACTTTCAATTTGCATTGTTCGTAATTTGTTTACCGTTAACTCTAAAAATAGATTCTTCGCTAATCACTCAGAATGACAATACTAAAAACTTGAAACTCTAAACTAAAAACTTTAAACTTTTTATTTATTGTTCTATGCTCAATATTCATTGTTTCATTGCTGTTATTGTTTCATTGCTGTTATTGTTTCATTGTTATTTAACCATTTAGCAACTTATTGGCTTAACAATGAAGCAATTTAACAATTTAGCAATAGAAGGAGATGGCGGGTCAAGCCCGCCATGACGTGTACCCGATTTATTGTTCATCGTTCATTGTTTACGTTTTATTTTTTCCAATTAGCAGGGTCAACACGCCATTGTTTTAATGCTTCAACATCCGATTCGGAAATGTAACCCGATTTTAATGCAGTAGAGATTAAAGATGTGTAATTGCTTAATGTTGTTAAACGGCATGCTAAATGAGCGAAATTATGTATTGCTGTAGGAAATTCGTAAGTAAAAATTGCTGTCATTCCTAAAACTTTGCATCCTGCACTACGCAAAGCTTCTACGGCTTTTAAGCTGCTTCCGCCTGTCGAAATTAAATCTTCAATTACAACCACTTTTTGTCCCTTTTTAACAACTCCTTCGATTAAATTTTCTAATCCATGATTTTTGGCTTCGGAACGGACATAAACAAAAGGTTTATTTAATTCCTGTGCAACCAAAACACCTTGTGCAATTGCTCCTGTTGCAACTCCTGCAATTACATCAACATCGTCAAATTCGTTTTTTATTACTTTTACAAAACTATCGCGAATATAATTTCGCACTTCGGGATACGACAATGTTTTTCGGTTATCGCAATAAATAGGCGATTTCCAGCCCGATGCCCATGTAAATGGATTTGACGGACTCAATTTTATTGCTTTTATTTGCAATAAATATTCGGCTACTTTTTTATTGATATTTTCCATATATGACTCAATATATTGTTTATTATTTAGATAGAAGTTTTATTATTACAAATGAATTTTCGGGAAATAACAGCAAAAATAATAAATTTTATGAACCCGAAGGTATATTAAAATTTGTAAATGATTTTGAAACAAATGTAAAAATAAAAAATTTTTATTTTTATACAAAAAGCATTGATGATGCTTGGAATGAGTTTAAAAAGAATTTTAAATTTATTGAAGCAGCCGGCGGAGTTGTAAAAAACCCAAAAGGCGAAATATTAACAATTTACAGATTAAAAAAATGGGATTTGCCAAAAGGTAAAATTGAAATTGGTGAAACTCCCGAACATGCTGCATTACGCGAAATATCAGAAGAATGTGGAATTAACGGGCATAAAATTATAAGTAAAATTTGCGATACATACCATACCTATATATTAAATGACAAGAAAATTTTAAAAAAAACTTACTGGTTTAATTTGATTATTGATAGCGTTCCCAAACTCGTTCCTCAAACAATTGAAAATATTGAAAAAGCAATTTGGCTCAAACCTAAAGAGTTTAAAAAGAAATTGGATAAATCATATCCTTCGATTAGACAGGTGTTTGAGAATTTATAATTTGTTCCACATTTATTGTTCGAAAATGTTCTATGTTCAAAAAGTTCATTGTTCTATGTTCATTGTTCCACGTTCTATATTCGTTGTTTGAAGAAAAGATGTTTCGCTAATCACTCAACATGACAACTTATTAATGATTAATGATTAATGTTCAACTTTTAACTTTTTACTTCTAACTTTTTACTTCTAACTTTTTACTTCTAACTTTGTCTATTGTTTGCCTTCCGACACCCTTAATCTCCTTAATTAAGTTCGGTGTAAGCTCTAAAGGGAGCTGTAAACTTTTATGAATGACATTTTATTTTATACCGACTTGCTAACAAGATAATTAAAATAAATCGCTCCGCTTTTATTTTAAATCCCGCTCAAAGCGGGACGGCATTAACTAAACCAGCCAACCATATTGTATTTTATACATCTTGTTGGCGGTTTAGTATTATATGTTTGGGCTAAAGCCCATTTTCTTGTTCTTTATTTTTCAACGCCATAAATGGCGTTGCTAATTATTTTGCGTAACATCAGTTAATAAATTTTTTGTTTATTTTTTGTATATTTTATAAAATTCAATTAGGTTTGTGTCCTTTTAATTTAAAAATTATTAAACAAAAATTATAATAAGCAATGAAAGTATATCAAACTGAGCAAATCAGAAATATTGTCCTAATTGGTAATTCTTCGTCGGGCAAAACATCTATTGCTGAAGCAATGCTTCTTGAAGGTGGAACAATTAATCGTAAAGGTGATATTTCTAATAAAAATACAGTATCAGATTATTCAGATATTGAACAAAACAATGGCTGTTCAATATTTTCATCGTTACTTCAAACAGAATATCTTGCTCAAAAAATAAATATTTTAGATACACCTGGTTTTGATGATTTTAACAATGCGATTTTTTCGTCTTTCAAGGTTGCCGATTTAGCAGTTATGTTAATAAATGCTCAAAATGGAATAGAAGTAGGCACACAAATTCAAACACGTTATGTCGAAAATTTTGAAAAACCTCTTGCCATAGTAATTAATCAGCTCGACCACGATAAAGCTAACTTCGAACAAGCTATTGAAGGAATTAATTCGTTTTTTGGAAATAAAGCAATATTAGTACAATTCCCTGTTTCAACCGGAGCAGGTTTTAACTCAATTGTTGACGTACTAAATATGAAAATGCTAAAGTATTCCGGTGATAATGGCAAAGCCGAAATAGTTGATATTCCTGCTGATTTAATGGGACAAGCTGAAGAGTTGAGAAATAAATTGATAGAAGCTGCTGCCGAAAATGAAGAATCGTTAATGGAAAAGTTTTTCGAAGCCGGAACTTTAGAAGAAGCAGAAATTGCCCGTGGTATTAAAATTGGAATTGCTAAACGTTCAATGTATCCGATTTTTTGTACATCTGCTAAAAAAAATATTGGAATTGGACGGTTAATGGAGTTTATTTGCACAAGCGGTCCATCTCCAATTGATGTGCCGGCTCCTAAAAATAATGAAGGTAAAGAAATTAAAATTGATTCAAAAGGACCAATCATCGTTTTTGTTTTTAAAACTTCCATTGAACAACATATTGGCGAAATAAATTATTTTAAAGTTATTTCCGGTGATTTAACCGAAAACGTTGACGTTATTAATAATAACACAAATAACAAAGAAAGAATTTCTCAGCTTTTAGTTGTAGCAGGAAAAACAAGGAGTAAAATTGAGAAAATTTGTGCGGGAGATATTGGGGCAACTGTAAAACTTAAAAACACGAAGTTTAACCAAACATTGACAATAGCAAATAATGAAACAATAATTGAGCCTATACATTTTTCGGAACCAAGATACAGAACTGCAATAAAAGCAAATAGTGAAAGCGATGACGAAAAGTTAGGCGAAGCATTAAATCGCATGCACACCGAAGACCCCACAATTAAAATTGAATATTCAAAAGAATTAAAACAGATAATTGTTTCCGGACAAGGAGAGTACCATTTGAATATATTAAAATGGCATTTAGATAATATTTATAAAATTTCTACCGAATTTATTGTTCCCAAAATTCCTTATCGCGAAACTATAACAAAACAGGCACAAGCCGATTATCGCCATAGAAAACAAAGTGGTGGAGCCGGTCAATTTGGTGAAGTACACATTGTAGTTGAACCATTTTCTGAAGGAATGCCAAACCCGACTAAATATAAATTTGGAGCGAAAGAAATTAATATTTCGGTTCGCGGAAAAGAAGAGCATGAATTAGCATGGGGCGGAAAATTAGTTTACTTAAATTGCATTGTTGGCGGTTCAATTGATGCTCGTTTTTTGCCTGCTATATTAAAAGGTATAATGGAAAAAATGGAAGAAGGTCCGCTTACTGGCTCTTATGCACGCGACATTAGAGTTGCTGTATATGATGGAAAAATGCACCCGGTTGATTCAAACGAAATTTCATTCCGTTTAGCCGGAAGAAATGCTTTTAAGGAAGCTTTTAAAAATGCAGGTCCACGTATTCTCGAACCAATTTACGATGTTGAAGTATGGGTACCGAGCGAAAAAATGGGCGATGTAATGAGCGACCTTCAAACACGTAGAGCAATTGTGCAAGGTATGAGCAGTGAAAAAGGTTTCGAAGTAATTAAAGCTAAAGTTCCATTAGCCGAAATGAATAAATATTCAACTTCTTTAAGTTCAATTACCAGCGGTAGAGCTATTTATACAATGAAATACGCAGAGTATGCTCAAGTTCCAGGTGAACTTCAGGAAAGGCTACTTAAAGAATATGCAGCACAAGAACAAGATGAAGATTAACGATTAATGATTAACGATTACGAATTACGGGGTTTTACTCGTAATTGTTAATTTGTAATTCGTAATTGAATATTTCAATCCAGCCTGGATTTACTCCGGAAATAAAAGACTTTTTTAAATTCCCATTCAAATCAAATATTAAAATTTCTCCATTTGCTACATAGTTTTTTGCATCTGTAACAATAATTTCATTTGCTAACGAATTAATTGCCAACCCATAAAAATTTCTTGAATTAGCAGTGATTAATGGAGTATTTGGCAAAACATTTTCAGTAATTGCCATATTGTAAACATTGTTATTAATAAAATATAAGGTATCCCTTGCCCTGTTTGTACATAAACGTATTGGCGACATTAAAATATCACTAAATGTAAAATGCTTGATTTCAGATAAATCAGAGCTATTCAAACACCACAACGAAGCATTTTCTTGTCCATAAGAACTGCCGGTAAAGCCACCATCACAAAGCACCCAAATATTGTTATTTTTATCTTTTACAATGCTATTCGGTTGTTTTCCAACAATTGCAGAATCTAATTTAATGCCATTTTGAGCATCAATTAAATAAACCATATTAAAATAAGACCAGGAAGTTATATAAATTTTATTATTAAGTAAAAGCATTTTTTCGGTTGTGTGACCAATGTTTACGTACCCCAATATTGAATTATTTAATAAATTAATTTTAGCAATTCGGGTGTCGTATAAGTCTGAAACATAAGCCAATGTATCATTAACAATTAACATCTGACGGGGTGAACTCAAACCAATAATTTTCCCGGTGTATTTCATATTGCTTAAATTAACAACATAAATAATACCCGAATTATTTACAACTATGTATCCTTTGTTATTGTAAATAGTCATGGAATAAGCAACATCGCCCAATGGAACAGCGTTTGCTTCATAAAAAATATCCTGATGAAATTTATTATTTGTTTCGTCAAAAAATGAGAGTGAAGAATTACCCCAGGTATAATTTCCTTCGTTTACAACAAAAAAACCCGAATTATTAGTGTTTACAGTAATAGGTTCATCAATATTTTTCTTACACGAAAAAACAATCAGCAAAAACAATATATATGTTAAATAATTTTTCATATTTTAATTTTCGCCAATGTTGGAGTTATCTCCAACATTGAAATTGTTATGTTTAATTTGTTGGAAATAATTCCAACAAAGGCATTAATATACTGTTGGCAAATCATTAGTATTTCATATTTTAAAAGATAAAATAACTGAGGCATTTCGTTCCGGCATAGGCCGCCAAAGTATCATTTGATAGTTGATATTAAATAAATTATTTATTTTAAACTCAACCGACAATTTCGATTTTTTTATTTTAACAAAACCCGTAAATGACATATTTGAAAGCCACAACGGTTCAAGTGAATGTGAATAACTGCCGTAATTTGAAGTTAAACGAGAGCTGTAAAATATTTCTTCAAAACAAAACTCATATTTCGAATAGTTAAGTTTTAATGAAGCATTTCCGGAATGTTTTGGTAAATATGGAAGTTGTTCGTTAATGTATTCATTATCTTTTGCTTTTGCAATATTGAAAGTATATGCACCATGTAAATTCAAAACAAACTTAAAGTATTTTAAATTACACATTGTTTTAATTTGCAAACCTTTAGAAATAACATTTCGAACATTATCAGGCGACCAATATCCAAATTGAGTAGGTTGCCACAATATCCAGTTAGTTACATTGTTATAAAACAATTCTAATTCGGTTTCGTTGTTTACTTTTTGATATTTTAAACTTAAATCGCTTTGCCAAGCATTTTCGGGTTTTAAATAAATATTACCACCAGGGATGTAATATAAAGCGTTTAAATCAGGGAAATTCGTATTATGAGATAACGAAGTTTTTATTATAATATCGTGCATAGGCAACAATTTTAAAAATATTGATGGAATTATTGCTGGTTCATAGTTTTGATTTTTAACAAATCTCAATAAAACTGTAACATTATACCAATTACCTTTATTAAAATCTAAATTAACCAATGCGTTAAAAACATTATTATTTACATTATACCCGAACTCCGACTTCTTTTCATAAATATTAACATTCTGAAAATCATATTTTATTGATGAGTTTAAGTGAATGTGATTTGTTACACAAAAATTTGATGATACAGAGGATAAATATGACTTTTCATTACTTTTTGAATTAATATAAGTTACTAAATTTGTTCCGGAGTAATGTTCTAAATTGTAATTAAGTTCACTTACAGATACGCCTTCATTTAAAGTTAATTCAAAACATTTTCTCTGAAAATTCCACGCTCCTGATATTCGTGAAAATTCATCGCCTTGTTTTTCGTAATGTTGAGACGAAAAAACATTTGTCATTATTTGAGGAATTTGACGTTCAGCATTGGCTTGCCAATAATGTAACGAAAATTCATTTCTATCTTTTTTATAAATGAAATCTTGAAAAAGATTAATTCTATTGAATTCTGCATTTTGTTGAGTCATTTCCTGAGTAGGCAAAACAGCATTATTAAAATATTTAAAATAGTTATTTGACTTATGATAAGATAATTGAGTAATTGATTTTAAGTGCTTTTTACCAATTGAAATTCCCAAATAAGAATTGAATAAACCAAAACTGCCAACTTCTTGTTTTATTTCTATAAAAGGCGATAAACTATTGAAATCAGGTGAACTTAAACTAACCTGCCCGCCAAATGCACCACTTGAAGCAACTAAACTATTTGCTCCATAAAATAAATTCACATTATTATATGGCAAAGCTGGAATAAGTGAAAAATCAATTTGCCCGTTCATTGCAGAATTAATTTGCATTCCGTTCCAATCAACTTTTGTATGCGAAGCATCAGTTCCACGAAACGAAACAGTTGTTAAACTACCATCGCCCGATGTTCTAACATTTAATCCCGGCTCATAGCTTAATATTTCACCAATGTTAGCACTAACACTATGCAACATTCGCAAACTATCAATTTGATGTTTATTAATATTTGGGAAATTTGAATAAAGTCCTTTAACTTCAACTTCTTTTAAATGAATAATATCTGTTTGTGATTTTAAAAATAAAGGTAAGGTCAACAATATATATTGTAAAATTAAAACTTTTAATATGTTATTGTCATAAAACATTAATATTTTACAATTTTAGAAGTAAAATATTTATTTTCGGAATAAACTTTTAAAACAAATACTCCCGATTGCCATTGGTTTGTTAAAATATTAATATGATTGCAAAAACTTCCAGTTATTAATTTTTTGCCATAAATATCAATAACCTCATAATGATAACTTCCATTAACATAAATATTTACAAAATCTTTAACAGGATTAGGATAAATATTTAGATTATTCAATTTGTTATTTTCAATACTTTGAGGTTTCTCGTTAATGACTCCAACAGCATCTAAATCGAAACCACCTGTAAAAAATGGAGTTGGAAACGGGTCATTTATTTTATTCCCATAAAAATCGAAGGTTGCATAATTATCTGATAAGCTACCAACTACATCAACAACTCTAACAAATGAAACAGAGTCAATATTTAAAAATGGTTTTCCTGAAAGTTCTTCTAAATCGAATGGTGTGCCATACATTGCTTTGTATTTTCCGGCAAGATTATTAAGTTTTGCAGGCTCCAAAGTACCAAAAGTTGTAATTTGCGAATCGGTTTGTGTAAGCGATACAGCATTAAAACGGTACCAATGAATGCTATCGCTGCTAACTTCAACAAAAGCTAATTCGATGAAATTTCCATCAAAAGAATTTTCGAAAACAGCAAAATCGAAACCATTGCCATTTGTTAAAGGTGGATTGAAAGATAAAACAGCAGAACCTGCATCGCCCAAACTTACAGTAATATTATCGGCTTTGCCAATTGCATCATTTTCGATACCGTTGGAAACCAAACTATCGCTATTTGATGAAATATCAACAAAACCACGTTGCACTTTACACGATTTTGCCCAATTTACAATTATACTGCTATCAGTAAAAATTGCTGTACTTCCAGGCAAACCGGCAGCAGGCGGATATTGTGCAAAACCAAATATTGCAAAGAATGCGAACAATATGAGTAATAATAATTTCATTGTTTTTATTAATTTAATAATTTCAATTTTGACTAAAGTCAATATTTTTTATTTTTATACCACGACCTGAAGGTCGTGGCTATAAAAAATATTCAACTTTAACTATAATCATAATAAAATTATTTCTTAATTATTTTTTTATTTATTTCAACACCTTCAACATTCATTTTAATGAAATATAATCCCGAGTTAAATTGCGATAAATCAATACATTTTGATTTTTCTTGTTTCGAATAAATTAGTTCACCGCTTACATTATAAACTTTAACATCAGTTATATCTTTGTTACTAAATATTTTGTCGGTTGTTGGATTTGGATAAATGTAAAATGAAACATTGTTATTTGTTGTAACATTAGTAATAAAATTGCCATTTAAATTATCAAAACAAAAAAATGCAGGAGTATTCATTCCATAACTGCCTGTATCAGAAGATGAGAGAACAAAATTGAGTTTTGTAACTTGTCCTAAAGTTGATAAATTAACTTCTGTCCATTCTTTAATAATATAATCCTGAAAATTGTTAGTGAAACGATAATCGGCTAAATAAAAATGAACGGTGTCGGTTGCCACAGTATCGTTATAACCAATTATATCTAATTTAAACCAATCGGGGTCGTTTCCCGAAGCTCCACCAAATATTTTGCTGAATGAATTGCCATATTTAATTGTTAAAGCGGCATAAGTTGAATTTGTAATCCAAATTGATTGTGGAACCATTGGAACTGAAAATGTAATTTCGGTTGGAATTATTGCATTAGTATTATAATCAATTAAATTATAAGACACTCCAAAAATTGATGAATTAACTAATTGATGTCCGGCATAACAACTATACATATTGTTATAATCCTGCAAACTATCATTTAATTTGTTTGAATACGAAAAACCGTCCCAGGCAGTAATGCCACCGCCATAATCAACAAAGTTGTTGGGAAAATGAGCATAAATACCTGAATTAAAGCCACCTGATAAATCGGAACCATTCCAGAACGAATCGGGTGG
>JAVHRE010000386.1:0-10681 GCA_036171495.1 Bacteroidales bacterium | reverse complement strand
GTGTTAAGCCTGCCGCTAGCGTTCATCCTGAGCCAGGATCAAACTCTTCATTGTAAAAAGAGTTAAATATTACTCAAGATTTATTTCTCATTAGAATTAACAATTACTTACCTCAATTTTCCTTTTCAATATTTTCAAAGAACGATTTTCTAAAATTGGAGTGCAAAGGTAAAATGTTTTTTAAACTCTACAAACTTTTTTAGAATTATTTTTTCAAAATTTTATTCAGAACGTTTTTTCTAAATTTTCGGAGTGCAAAGTTAAATCAATTTTTATACTCTGCAAACTTTTTAAAAATTATTTTTAAACAATTTTATTCAGAACGTTTTTTAAAGAGGTTGCAAAGGTAATTGCTGGGTTTTAATTATCCTAATATTTTTTACATTATTTATTAAATACTACTCAACTCGTTAAAAACCAATATGTTTTTTTTTAATAATAACTACATTATCTTTAAAACAGAAATAATTATTGCTTATTTTATCTTTGAATTAATATTTTTTTAATAGTATTCTGCCCATTTTCTTCCCAAATTTTCAGAATATAAACTCCTTCTTGTATATCTAATTTGATTTCAGTTTGTTTGCTTGAAACTGAACTTTTATACAAAGTTTTACCATCTATTGTTTCAATTGTAATGTGCTTAATTTGATGAAAGTTATCTACATCAACATAAAACTTACCATTATTAGGATTAGGATAAATATTAACAAAAGACACCTTATCATTATATGTTATATTTGTGGCTAAGACTACAAATCCATCTGAACTCGAAACGTTTGACCATAATCCAGCACCATTTTTCGATTTAACAGAGAAGTAATAAATTACTCCATTATTTAAAGATAACCCATTTATTGTAACATTAATATTTGAGCTATTATTTGTCCAATTTACAATATCTGTTGCACCTTGAGAAGTTCCTAAAGCATACCAATATTCAGATATTCCAGAATTTATATCATTCGAATTTGTCCATGTAGCCGAAACTGTTGTGTTATCGTAAACCGTATCCACATCGTTTGATGTGCCGTCAATTACCAAAACATCTGAAGGTGGTGTCCAATCAACATTCAAATCGTGATAATCTATTGCAGACAAATTGTTATTGGCATCTACTACAATTGATTTAATTTTTGCTCCAAATGATGTTGGGTTTGGATTTTGGTAACGAATATCTTTTGTATTATCGCCCATGGTAACTGTTACCGATGGGTAACGAGAACGAAACACTTTTAACTCGTTAACATTCATAGAGCAATTGCCAGTTCTGAAACTAATAAAATTGCCATTAGTATTATAAGGTGTCGAATCTGTCCAACTTCCGAGCTCAATATTGTCACGCCAAACTACTATTTTACCTGAAATTCTATCATAAGTAATTTTATAATCATAATATTGACCAACATTTGTTATAACAGAGTTCACAGTATTAACTAAAGTAAATGTATCATTTGCTACTTTATAGAATTGTAATGATTGGTCGTCAATTCTAAACCAAACGAAATACGAATTACCTCTATTAGTTAATGTAGCATTATCACTAAAAAAATGGAACCCAAACCTACGATTTGTGCCAGTACTATTAGCTTTTGCAACAAAATGATATAAATATCTGTTTGATAAATTTTGATTTAACGAAGCATAGATATTTGAATTGTTTTGTGCTTCATCAGTTTGAGTTAGTTCACCTGCATTTACATTCCAAACGCCAGCTATATTTGTCCATGAAGGTTGAAGTGCATCAAAATTATCGGCAAAAAAGCCATTATTAGCATTTGCTCCCCAATAAGTTCCATCAAAATCGAGTACTTGGTAAAATGATTTTTCTACACCAACATTATCTGAGTCAGTAAAAGTAGCTGTAAAATCGGTAGTTTCCCAAATATTAGTAGTAGAAGTTAATGTTGTTGGGGCTATGTTATCAATACTACCAACGTTTCTAAATTTCATTGCATCAAAAGCAATATATTGAGATGATGTTCCAGTTGAATCACCTAAATAAACGTAATTGGTTTGTCCGGCAGTTAAACTATAAATTCCGAGCGAAACCCATTGAGCACTATACTGGCTTTGATTAACTACCACATTAGTAACACCATTTACATGATGAATACGGTATTTTGCACCTACAGCAGTGGAACCAATTCCCCCTGGCACATAAACAAAAATCTCATAATTTCCTGCCGTTGTAAGATTTGGAGTCCATGTAACAAAGCAAATATCGGAATTAACTGACTCAGTTCCAGTAAACCAATAATGATTGTTATATCCTGCATTCAAATCGCTATAATATCGTTGAACAGAGCCATTTTGACTGTTATTCATATAAAAGCCATTATTGTAAAAAACATCATCAATAATAGTGTCATTATATGCAACTTCGGAACCTTCAGCAGTTACTGTCCAATATACAGTATTAAGATTTTGATATCCATTGTTATATCCGGGCCAATCGTAATATGAATCTTGTCCATACCAATTAGGCCAGGAACCATTGTTTTTATTTCCATAAGGGTCATTAAAAATGATTGTATGCTGTCCGTTGACATATCCAATGGCTAAAGTTAAATGTCCGGCAGAACTGAGTTCATTACAAATAGGAAACGGATATCCGTTATTAATTTCGGTTAATGCTTTAGTATAATTATCGGCATCTTCCTGAACAGAAGTTAAATAATGGTTAGCAATGTATTGCCTCATACGTGAATGAGGCGAGTATGACCCTGTCCACATATAACCGTAACCACCCCAGGCATTTTCGCCACCACTAGTTGCAGAAACATCCTGGTAATAATATTCATTTAAATGATATTTATCGGCAACATAAGCTCCATAATCGCTTGTGTGATTACCTACTCCATTGCTTGTAACAATTGGCCATTTTGGAATTTTGTTGTAGTAGGCAATAGCCATAACAGAAGTGGTTGGAGCACAAGAACCATAGCCATAGTGCCATTCTGGAGTATCATATACCTGATTTACATAAGGCACCGTACCTGGTACGCGGGTTTCAGATTGAACTGATTTTTCAATGCCCTGATGACTGATGTTTAAAGGACTTTCGGCTTTAAAAATAAGATTAATAGACAAATGCCCATCAATTGTTAATAATTCAGTATTTACAGTATTTTTATTTAAACTTTGATAAATTATTTTATTGCCCAAAGGAACAGCAGCGAACTCAAAATCATCATTAGTGTTAGTTATATTAGTTATTTTGGAACCATCATATTTAGCTTTATAAATATCGGAGCCGATAAATTGAAAATTTTTAGTCTCTATTTTTGTAAAAATAATGAAGCGTGAATCTTCATTCCACGATGGATAAAGCCCTTCGGAAATAAAAGCAGTAACTTGACTCTGCATATCATAAACAAAAATTTCACCTGAAATAGAAGAATACATTAATTTAGAACCATCAGGCGACCATTGAGGATAAATATTCCCTTTTTCACCGGAAGTTAATTTAGAAACCTGATTGTTCGACAAATTCAATAAAAATAATTGGTCGTAATCGTCATTATAAATTACGAAGTTTCCGTTTGGTGATATGGGAGCAATATTAACGTATTGCTCAAACGAATAATTATTTGAGTTGTTACCTTCTTTGATTATTAATTCATTTCCAATAGTAAAAGCTATTTTTCCATTTTGACTAAAACTTACTTGTCCACACAAATCAACCGGAGAGTGCAATAATGTAATTTGTTTTGTTTGAATATTTAATAAAGCGGGTGCTTGTTTTCCATTGGCTTGAATATATTTAAAGCCGATGCTTTTTTTATTGGGCGATAGTGTCATATATCTTCCGCAGCCCGGAGAACTGAATAAAATTTCATAAGTGCCGTTTTGAAAAATATAGATATTTGAAGCATAATTATCGGTAGCAATAATTCCTAAAGGGGTTTCCATAAAATTCATAAAATACCCTTCTGTTTCAGCTTTATATGCATCGAAAGACGTTTTGTCCTGAGCTAAAACTGAACATTGCAATGTAAAAATAAACATTGAAAAAACAACTATTTTAAGTATCATATATTTAATTGTTTGAGTTTTATTTTTGGATTGAATTATTTTCGTATCATGCTTAAACAATGCATGGAACCGTTAGTTTCTTTTAATTGAATAAAATAAATACCTGATTCTAAATTCGATAAATCTTTTATGTTATGTTCAGAAACCTGATTTACATTTTCCGATAAAATAATCCTTCCTGTTGCATCAGTTAACAATACAGTACCTGAAAACAGATGAACAAAAACAATATTTATATTTTCTGTAAATGGATTAGGATACACTTTTATATCATCAGTTAATATTACATTTATATAATTAGATGCCAAAACCACAAAACCATCAGAGCTTGTAACATTTGACCACAGTCCTGCTCCATTTTTAGATTTAACTGAGAAATAATAAGTTGAACCATTATTTAAGTTTAATCCGCTTACGGTTACGGTAGTATTTGCTCCATTATTTGTCCAATTAACTATATCTGTAGCACCTGGCGAAGTTCCTAAGGCGTACCAATATTCAGATATTCCAGAATTTTGGTCATTTGAAGTTGTCCAAATTGCTGAAGCTGTTGTCTGAGCAAAAATTGTATCAACATCATTTGAAGTTCCATCGTTAATTGAAACTGAAGATGGTATTGTCCAGTCAATATTCAAATCGTGATAATCTATTGCAGATAAATTGTAATTAGAATCCACTACTATTGATTTGATTTCAGCTCCAAAAGTAGAAGGGTTAGGATTTTGGTAACGAATATCTTTTGTGTTATCGCCCATTGTTACCGTAACTGATGGGTAACGAGAACGATAAACTTTTAATTCGTTTACATTTATTGAACAATTGCCTGTTCGGAAACTGATATAATTCCCATTTGTGCTATAAGGTGCTGTGTCTGTCCAACTTCCGAGCTCAATATTGTCGCGCCAAACTACTATTTTCCCTGAAATTCTATCATAAGTAATTTTAAAATCATAGTATTGTCCTGTATTTGTAACTACAGAAGATACAGTATTTACCAAAGTGAAAACATCATTTGTGACTTTATAAAATTGTAATGATTGGTCGTCAATTCTAAACCAAACAAAGTAAGAGTTTCCTCTGTTTGGTAAAGTTGCATCATCACTAAAAAAGTGAAAACCAAACCTACGGTTTGTACCTGCACCATCGGCTTTTGCAATAAAATGATAAAGATAACGGTTAGATAATGTTTGGTTTAATGTTGCATAAATATTAGAATTATTTTGAGCTTCATCAGTTTGCTCAAGTTCACCTGCATTCACATTCCAAACGCCATCTATATTTGTCCATGAAGGTTGAAGTATATCAAAATTATCGGCAAAAAATCCATTATTGGCATTTGCTCCCCAGTATGTTCCATCAAAATCAAGTACCTGATAAAATGCTTTTTCTACGCCGACATTATCGGCATCGGTAAATGTAGCAGTAAAATCGGCAGTTTCCCAAATGTTTGGAGTTGAAATGCTTGTAGTAGGGGAAATAATATCGCACACGGGCATAGTAAAACTATTTCCACTCGTTTCTATTGAGCCATTCCAGATGCGCCAATAATAAGTAGTGCCGGGAACAAATGTAATTGCAGGAGAAAATCCGTTGGGACCTGTAGTTGAAGTAATATTTGCAATAGGCTTGTTTGAATATGTAGTAAAACCTGAGTTTGTTGAAACATCTATATACCAAGTGCTGCCAGAGTTAGCCCAACTAAAATTAACAACTGGAGATGGACAAGCCGAAACAGTAACATTCAAATTAGCAGGAAGAGGAGAGGATGATGAGCTTGTCCAATTAGCAGCCCAACCTGTTGAATTTGTGGAACAATCGGAACGAAACTCAATGGTCATAGCCCCACTGCTTGCTGTAACAGTACCAGGACCGCTGGTGCCTGTGTAATATCCAATAAGCGGAGCCCATTCGTCAGTTCCGTTATATATATAAAGGTAGTCCCATGTGTTTTCAATATCAAAACTGCTGAAGGTTAATGTAACGGAAGTTGCACCTGTAGGACTAATAACCCAGATTTTTCTTTCATCATCTGCATAATTTCCGCCAGAGCCACCTGAATCATAAAAATTTCCTGTGGCGGTGGTTAGTGTAGTGGCAGTAGTACCGTTGTTGATAAGTTTGTAATAATAATCCCAATTCCAATTTGGACCGGGGTCTGTGTGTGTTTGGTTTGGATAATGTTGATGCCCTTTAATTTTTGTGCAGGAACCGGGAATACCTGATGAACTGTAATATGTTGTAGCAAGCCAAGGCCAGAAGCCTGTACGTTTCGGGCTTATTCCGTAACCGCTGTTGCATATATCTTTTACAAGATTTGCAGATGCCTGATACATAGCGGTAGTGTACCATCCGGTTTCCGAAGCGTATCCTTCGTGCTCAATACCAATGGTGTAATCATTTTCACTTCCTACATGCCATGCCCTGTCAGCTTCCAAAACCATTTGCGTACATTGTCCATCAGAAGAACGCATAACATAGTGCGCAGAAACCTGTGATGAAGGGTTTTGAAACCAGGAAATAGCCCCGGAATAACTTCCTTCAGTATCATGAATAACTACAGCAGAAATTGCCAAAGAACGTGAATTGTAATTGGGCGATGCCACCCATGAACAAGAAGAAACATTATAATTGGGGCAAGCAGTATTTGTGCTTTTATATACTATTCCATCATTTGTGATAACACCATGTTCACTAATTTGAATTTTTTTAGAAGATAGCACTTTAAAATTATTCAGACCAAAAATTTCTTTAAGTGAAATGTTATAATCAGGTAAATTATACTTTACTTGATTTTCTTCGTTATTTAAGAAAGACAAAACTGAATAAAGAAAAGAATTTAACGCAAAATCAGTTGATACATTATTGCTCTCGATATGCAGTTCGCTTAATGATTCAAGAATTGGTAAAAGAGCTTTTATCTCATTTGAGGTAATACCCAACTCAATTTTTTTAGAAGTAAATGCTGAGGCATAAGCTAAAATGTTTTTTTCGGGATAATTTTTAATTTCTTCAACTGAAATTCCTGATAATTGCGAAACGGTAATTAAATTATTTCTAAACCAATTTTTACCATCTTCTACTAATGCAAAAACACCAAAACCAAAAGGTTTTCCTGTACAACTTGGTTCTGTATTTTCGAGAGTTTTATGGTCAATGTGTGTTTGAGACCATGCAACAGCTTCAAGCAAACCTAAAGGGATGTCAGGGTTTAGTTGATATGCTTCTAAAAAATATGCTTTGTAAGAATAATTTGAGTTAACAGAACTTTGTGCTAATGCAAATAAAGATATTGCAATTAGATTAAATGTAAAAAGGAGCTTTTTCATGTGTTTATATTTTAGTAATTAGTTGATATTTAAAGATTTGACAACTTTTAAAAAGTTGTCAAATCTATTAATGTTGGATGCAAATATAATCATTCCCTTTCCGATAAATCGGAACAAGTCGTGTGTCCAAATTTTTGAGTGTGAATGTTTCATTTTATCGTTTTTTATACAAAAATACACTTTTTTATTGTATAGCAAATTATTAATGATTAATGATTAATGATTTAAAATGAACATAGAACTTTTTAACATTATACAGAACTTCGTTTTTCCGCCAAGTCGGAACAAGTTTCCGCCAAGTCGGAACAAGTTGTGAGATGCTGTTCTTCGACTAGCTCAGAATAAGTTCAGCATCCCGCTTTAGACGGGGTTAGAAGTCTCCTTAAAAGGTTTTAATCCAATTTTCCATAATTAAGTTACCCATTGGTGTTAAAATAGATTCAGGATGAAACTGTATTCCTTTAATATTATATTGTTTATGTGAAATTGCCATTATTGTTCCATTTTGTTCGCGTGCAAGAATCTTTAAACAATCAGGAAAATTTTTGTCAGAAACAGCCCACGAATGATAATGTCCGGTTTCAATTATTTCAGGTAAGTTTTTAAATATTGAGTCATTTGTTATAATTTTTGTTTTTCGTTGAATCCCATGCCATACCTCATTCATGTTGTATAATTTACAACCAAAATATTCGGCAATTGCCTGATGTCCCAAACAAATTCCCAATAATGCTTTTGACTTTCCTAATTCAATAATATCATTTAAAATCGGAATATCTTTTGGCAAACCTGTACCTGGTGAAATAACAATACCATCATATTTTTTAATTTCATTTAATAAAATCTTATCGTTTCTAACAACATCAATAACATTTGCAAAGGGTTGTAAATAATGATATAAATTAAATGTGAACGAATCAAAATTATCAACAATAATAATGGATATGTTTTTTGTCAAAATAAAACTAATTTTGAATTATTATTTTTGAGCAAAATTAAATATTAAAACAAAGATTTGTAAAAATATGAAAAAAGTTATTTCAACCACCAAAGCGCCTAAGGCAATTGGTCCATATAGTCAAGCAATTGAAGCAAATGGGACTATTTATATTTCGGGACAATTAGGCATCATTCCTGAAACTAGTACATTAGTACAAGGCATAGAAAACCAAGCAGAACAAGCATTAATAAATATTGGAGCAATTTTAAAAGAAGCTGGATTAAATTATAATAATATTGTGAAATGCACAGTTTTACTTGACAATATTGATAATTTTAAAACCGTAAATGAAATTTACGGAAAGTTTTTTACAGAACAATTTCCTGCACGAGCCGCTTATCAAGTTGCTAAATTACCATTAGGCGGATTAATTGAAATTGAAGCTATTGCAGTAAAATAATTTTTCAATAAAAATTAAATGGACGGACATAAAAATTCAGACAACACATTATTTTCTCGTAATGTTGTTGAATTTGTTACTGTTGCAGTAGAATTCTGCAATTTCATAGAAAACAGTCAAGAAATTTCTGCACTTGATTTTTCGAAAGCAACAAATAAGATATTGCCACTCACTTATTTAAAGGCATCAATGTTGCCCAATGTTGAAATTGACGAAGAAAACAGTACGGAAGATTTTGTAAATGAAGAAATTTACAATTATGTTCAAAATTTAATCTCGGTTAAATTTGGTGAAAACGACTTAGATTGCGATGTTCCAGAAACAACTTCGCAAAATGGAGAAAATACTACAGCAACAATTTCTGAAATTTTAGCCGATATTTATCAGGATTTAAAAAACTTTGCAATGAATTATCGTACAAATAATGAGATTGTTATGAATGAATCTTTATATACCTGCAAATTTAATTTTGAACAATTTTGGGGAGCACGTTTGCTTGCTGCACTTTTAGCATTTCATAAACTTGTATATAGCAACACCAATTGGGAATCATATAATGTTAAAACAAATAATAAAGAAACAGATACAAGCAACTGGCTCATATCACAACGTCAACAAGAATGGCAAAATGAATACTAATTTTTTACAAAATATTTCGAGAGAAGAAATCATCAAATTACCATTAGGTTTTTTTGAAGGCGAAATAATTGTTGTAGATAATAACAAAAAATACAATAGTGCAGTAAATTATTTAAAAAAACAAAAAAAAATAGGATTTGATACCGAAACAAAACCTGCATTTAAAAAAGGTCAAAAAAACAAAGTGGCACTTTTACAAATATCTACATTAAAAAAAGCATTTCTATTTAGAATTAACAATCTTGATAATTTTCAGAAATTATTTAACATTCTTGGCAATTCAAATATCACTAAAATTGGTGCCGATATTGTACAAGACATGAGAGTATTACAAAAAATAGCACCATTTACTCCAAGAGGTTTTGTTGACATTCAAAAATTCACCGGAAATTTCGGAATTTTAGATAACGGACTTAAAAAATTAGCAGCAATTGTTTTAAAAATAAGAATTTCTAAATCGCAGCAACTTACAAATTGGGAAGCTGAAACTCTTACCGAAAAACAAATGTTATATGCAGCAACAGATGCGTGGGTTTGCTTAAAAATTTATCTAACACTAAATAGTGTTTGTCCATAATGTCCGATTTTTTCGTTATGCTTGTTTTGAAAACAGTCATTCCGCTTAGGCGGAACTCCTTGATTTTCAAAACTTCGCAAGCCTCAAACTCGAACATTCTGAACTAAACACTGACTTTATAGAAAGACACTAAATAATGTTTAATTTCACAAATTAACATAAATAAAAACAAATTGCAATACTTTTTGGTTAATGAATACACAAAACAACTATTATCCCTACCTCCCAGCCTTGGTTCGTGTCCCCACAAACCAATTATTGTTCCACTTCGCCTTGGTTCGTGTCCTCACGAACCAATAATAATTCTATATTATTCGAAAATATTAACTCCTATTTATAATGTTACAAGCTAAACTTATTTTAAAACCCGGAAAAGAAAAATCAGTAAAAAGATTACATCCTTGGATTTTTTCCGGAGCTATTGCCAAAATTGAAGGTGAAGTAACCGAAGGCGATATGGTTGATTTATTTGATTTTGAAAATAACTTTTTGGCAAAAGGTCATTACCAACCCGATTCAATAACATTACGCATATTAACTTTCGTAAACGAAGAAATAAATACTGATTTTTGGAATAAAAAATTACAAAATGCAGTAAATCATCGAATTGAATGCGGTTTATACAATTCAGAAACAACAAATGTTTTTCGACTTGTTCATGGTGAAGGTGATTTTTTACCCGGATTAATAATTGATTTTTA